>NZ_JBHYMC010000002.1:0-240780 GCF_042742535.1 Streptomyces sp. NPDC058880 | reverse complement strand
GGCCCCGGCCGACGGCCGGGGCCCCTCTCGCACGCGGTGGGCGGGTGCGGGTGCGCTAGATGGTGCCCAGCTTGATGATCGACAGCAGGGCGATCAACTGGATCGCGGAGGCGCCCAGCGCCTTCGGCCACGGCAGGTCGTGCGACTTGCTGATCAGCGAGGTGAACAGGGCGCCCGCGGCGACCCAGGTGGCCCAGCCCAGCACCTGGACGACCATGTTGTCGCCGCCGAGGAAGACAGCGAAGAGCAGGCGCGGGGCGTCCGTGATGGACATGACCAGCATCGACAGGCCCACGGTGGGCTGCCAGCTGCCGTCGCCGCCCATCTGGCGGGCCAGGGTGTGCGTGACCGCGCCCAGGAGCAGACCGCAGATGACGAAGGCCACGCCGGCGGACAGCACGATCGGGACGGCCTGCGACAGGGTCGCGTTGATCACGTCCTCGCGGGCGTCGTCGAGGCCGAAGACCGCGAGGAGGCCGTAGAGGAAGGTCACGATCAGCGCCGGACCCCACACGGGGTAGTCGCGCATCTGCAGGAAGGTCGGCCCGGGGCGCGTCACGATGCCGCGGAGCAGTTCCTTCCACGGCAGCCGCGGCCCGGACGGTGCCGCCGGGGCTGCTCCCGCCTGGTAGGTCGCTCCCTGGCCGTACGGGTCCTCGCCGACGGCGAAGACCTGTGTGTGACCCGGGTTGTCGTTCGTGTAGTTCCCGCCGCCCCCGTGGCCGTACGGAGGCTGCTGCGCGTGCGGCTGCTGCTGTCCGTACGGGTCGAAGTACTCCGGCTCGCCGTGGTCCCCGGCGTTCGGCTGCGGCCACTGCTGCTGCGGTGGCGGGCCGCCGACGGGAGGGTAGGCCGGCCGGCCGTACGGCGGCGGTTGCTGCTGACCGTACGACTGCTGCTGCTGCGGGGGTTGTTGTGGACCGCGGTTGTCGTCCCGTCCGCGTCCGATCCTGAATCCAGCCACGTGATCGAACGTACCTGGTCCGGCGGGCCCCGGTGGCCGGGCAGCCGGAACACGCATCCTTTGCGGCTGACCTGTGACATCCCCTAGGGGATCCCCGGGGGGTTGCCCCCACCCCCGGGGATCCTGCATCCCATGTCTGGTTCATGGAGTTGCGGGCTCTTCTGTGGGCTTCTGTTACATATTCGACGGTCTCTCCACATATCGGGCTCGTAGCGTCGTCTCCGTCGGTTCCGTCGCCTCCACGCAGTGCGAACACGTACGAACGAGCACGAGGAAGAGTCCCATCATGCGCAGCATCCGCCGCACCGCCCTCCGTACCGCCGCCGTCGTCGTCGCCGGCGTGGCCTCCGTCCTGGCACTCCCGGGCGGGTCCGCCTTCGCGGACTCTCCGGCCGCGCCCGGGAAGGAGGCGCTGCCGGGTGCCGGGCGGCCGTCGGCCGGGCCGCCCGCCGGAGCCCCGGTCGACCCGGAGCACCGGCCGGCGCCCGAAGTCCGCACCTTCGCCGCCGCCGTGAGGCTGGCGGACGGTTCCGTGGCCAAGGTCTACCGGATCGGCACGAGCCACTTCGAAGCCGGCGTCGTACGGGCGGAGCGACGGCCTGCACGTCGTGCTCCGGCCGGACGGCACCGTGACGTCGTGGCTGGACGGGGAGCCTACTCCGAAGGCGACGCCGCAGCCCAAGCCCGCGGTGAAGAAGCAGGACGTGGTGGAGAGCTCGGTACGGGTCGCCCTGCCGGACGGGCGCATCGCCAAGCTGGTGGACGGCCCGCGCGGCGTGTACGTCGTGGTCTCCACGCCGAACGGCAACGTCCTCGGCACCCTCGACCCGAAGCGCCCGGGTATGCGGCAGGACGGCTGGGCGTACGAGATCGCCCGGGACGGCAAGCGCTTCACCTTCGTCGTCATCGACGGCGCGGGCGGCGGGAACGGCTGGGTGTACGACTTCGACGGCAGGCTGATCGCGAGGTACCCGGCCGACGCGCTGAAGCCGGGGAAGCACCGTGACCGGGCCGTCCCCAGCAGCGGCGGCGCGGCCGCGACGGACGCGGCCGGGCTGGGCTTCGCGGTGATACCGCTCCGGGGCTGACCGGAAACGCCGGAACGGCCGGCCCCCGGGTGGGGCCGGCCGTTCCGCTGTGTCGCCTGCTGTTGGGTCGGCCGACTGGCCGGGTGCCTACCTGGCGTCTCCGGACTTCGCCTCGCCCTGAGCCGGAGCCTCGGGCTCGGCCGTGGGCTCCGCCGACGTCTGCGGCGACGTCGGCTTCTCGGCCTCAGCCTCGGCATCGGCCTCTGCCTCCGGCGCCGCTTCGGCTTCCGGCTTCGCTTCCGGCTTCGCGTCCACCGCCTGCGCGGCCCCGGTCTTCTCAGCCTCGGCATCAGCCGCCGGCGCTGCCGCTGCCGCGGCAGCCGCCTCGGCCTTGGCCTCCGCCTCGGCTTCCGCCTTGGCCTTGGCCTCCGCCTCGGCCTTGGCCTCCTCGGCCGCCTTCGCCTTGGCGGCTGCCTCCGCCGCTGCCGCTGCCGCAGCGGCCTCGGCCTCCGCCTCGGCCGCCAGGGCGGCCAGTTCTTCCTCCGTCGGCCCCGGGGCCTTGACCGACTCCAGCAGGAGCTGGGCCACGTCCACGACCTGGACCGACTCCTTCGCCTGGCCCTCGTTCTTCTTGCCGTTGACCGAGTCGGTCAACATGACCAGGCAGAACGGGCAGGCGGTGGAGACGATGTCGGGGTTCAGGGACAGGGCCTCGTCGACGCGCTCGTTGTTGATGCGCTTGCCGATCCGCTCCTCCATCCACATCCGTGCGCCACCGGCGCCACAACAGAAGCCCCGTTCCTTGTGGCGGTGCATCTCCTGCTGGCGCAGGCCCGGCACGGCCGACATGATCTCGCGCGGCGGCGTGTAGACCTTGTTGTGCCGGCCCAGGTAGCACGGGTCGTGGTACGTGATCAGTCCGTCGACCGGCGTCACCGGCGTCAGCCGGCCCTCGTCGATCAGGTGCTGGAGCAGCTGCGTGTGGTGGATGACCTCGTACTCGCCGCCCAGCTGCGGGTACTCGTTCGCGATGGTGTTGAAGCAGTGCGGGCAGGTCGAGACGATCCGCTTCGCCGACTTCGGCTTACGGGTCGAAGGATCTTCGTCGTCCTCGCCGAACGCCATGTTCAGCATGGCCACGTTCTCCTGGCCCAGCTGCTGGAAGAGCGGCTCGTTGCCCAGGCGGCGCGGCGAGTCGCCGGTGCACTTCTCGTCGCCGCCCATGATCGCGAACTTGACGCCCGCGATGTTCAGGAGCTCCGCGAAGGCCTTCGTGGTCTTCTTGGCCCGGTCCTCCAGGGCGCCGGCGCAGCCGACCCAGTAGAGGTAGTCGAACTCGGAGAGGTCCTCCGCGTCCTTGCCGATGATCGGGACCTCGAAGTCGACCTCCTTCGTCCACTCGACGCGCTGCTTCTTCGCCAGGCCCCAGGGGTTGCCCTTCTTCTCCAGGTTCTTGAGCATCGTGCCCGCCTCGGACGGGAACGCGGACTCGATCATCACCTGGTAGCGGCGCATGTCGACGATGTGGTCGATGTGCTCGATGTCGACCGGGCACTGCTCCACGCAGGCACCGCAGGTCGTGCAGGACCACAGCACGTCCGGGTCGATGACGCCGTTCTCCTCGACCGTGCCGATCAGCGGGCGCTCGGCCTCGGCGAGCGCGGTCGCCGGCACACCGGCCAGCTGCTCCTCGGAGGCCTTCTCCTCGCCCTCCATCGTCTTGCCGCCGCCGGCCAGCAGGTACGGGGCCTTGGCGTGCGCGTGGTCGCGCAGCGACATGATCAGCAGCTTGGGGGACAGCGGCTTGCCCGTGTTCCAGGCGGGGCACTGGGACTGGCAGCGGCCGCACTCGGTGCACGTGGAGAAGTCGAGGATGCCCTTCCAGGAGAACTGCTCGACCTGCGAGACGCCGAAGACGTCGTCCTCGCCCGGGTCCTCGAAGTCGATCTCCTTGCCGCCGCTGGTCATCGGCTGGAGCGCGCCCAGGGCGGTCGCGCCGTCGGCGTTCCGCTTGAACCAGATGTTCGGGAAGCCCAGGAAGCGGTGCCACGCGACACCCATGTTGGTGTTCAGGGAGACCACGATCATCCAGATCAGCGAGGTGCCGATCTTGATCATCGCGGTGAAGTAGATGGCGTTCTGCAGCGCGCTCGGCGACAGCCCCTCGAAGACCGTGACCAGCGGGTACGAGATGAAGTACGCCGGTTCCCAGCCGTCCACGTGGTGGATGGCGCCCTCAAGGCCGCGCAGGCACAGGATCGCGAGGCCGATGGTGAGGATGACGTACTCGACGAAGTACGCCTGCCAGGCCTTCGAGCCGGCGAAGCGCGACTTGCGGCCGGCCCGCGAGGGCAGGCTGAGCAGGCGGATCCCGATCAGGACCAGGATGCCGACGACCGTCATCAGGCCGATGAACTCGATGTACAGCTCGAACGGCAGGAAGCCGCCCAGGACCGGAAGCGTCCAGTCGGCCTGGAAGAGCTGGCCGTAGGCCTGCGCCAGGGTCGGCGGGAGCGTCAGGAAGCCGATCGCGACGAACCAGTGGGCGAAGCCGACGATGCCCCAGCGGTTCATCCGGCTGTGGCCGAGGAACTCCCGGACGAGGGTCAGCGTTCGGGCCTTCGGGTCGTCCGTGCGGCTGCCGGCCGGTACGGGCTGACCGATCTTCACAAAGCGGTAGATCTGCGCCACGGCTCGTGCGAGCAGCGCGACGCCGACCACCGTCAGGACCAGCGACACGATGATCGCGGCGAGTTGCATGGGAGGGCTCCTCGGGCGGCACTTACTAAGCGGTAACTTATGAAGTCAAGGCTTGAGGTTACCCATTCCCGACGCCGCAATGTAGCTGAGTGTGCGGTGATCTGTGTCGCTCAGGCGAGCCTTCGTCGGTAGGCCGCCCGCGGGGTCTGGGCGAGGATCGCCAGGTCCATCCCGAGCCAGTGGTTCTCCACATAATGCCGGTCGAGCAGCGCCATCTCCTCCCAGGGGAGGTCGGAGCGTGCGCTCACCTGCCACAATCCGGTCATTCCGGGGCGTACGAGAAGCCGCTCCGGGCGATCCGTGCGGGCCTCGGGTCGCGGACCGACCAGCGACATCTCGCCGCGGACCACGTTGAGCAACTGGGGGAGGCCGTCGAGCGCGCAGCGCTCCAGCAGGGCGCCCGTCCGGCCCGGCCCGGCCGTGTCGAAGTGCCAGGTCCGAAACGGCCGCCCGGCGAGGCCCGCCGCGGGCCGCCGTGCGAAGGGCCGCCCGCCCCGGGTCGCGTACAGCAGCGCGGTGACGGCCGCGAGCGGCAGGCCCAGCGCGGCGAGCAGGATCACCGCCCCGACGAGGTCGAGCACCCGCTTCGCCGGCGGGGCGGCGGGCCGCCGTGCCCGGAGCCGGGGGGCGGTGAGTGTGAGCGGCATGCCAGCACGCTGCCGCATGTGCGGTGCGGCCCCGGCGCGCCGCGCGGCGCGGGTCCCTCGTCCGGCCGCCCGGTCGTCGGGAGGGCGCGGGGTTGCGCGTAAGCGGCGGCTAAAGGTTGAGTCGACCTGACTCAGTTCTGTTGACGCGAGCGGGTCGATGCGGCATGGTTGAGTCTGTTCCACTCAAGTCACCTGGAGGAATCGAAATGGCACGTGCGGTCGGCATCGACCTGGGCACCACGAACTCCGTCGTCAGCGTTCTGGAAGGCGGCGAGCCCACCGTCATCACCAACGCCGAGGGCGCCAGGACCACGCCGTCCGTCGTCGCCTTCGCCAAGAACGGCGAGGTCCTCGTCGGCGAGGTGGCCAAGCGCCAGGCGGTCACGAACGTGGACCGGACCATCCGTTCCGTCAAGCGCCACATGGGCACTGACTGGAAGATCAACCTGGATGGCAAGGACTTCAACCCGCAGCAGATGAGCGCCTTCATCCTGCAGAAGCTGAAGCGCGACGCCGAGGCCTACCTGGGTGAGAAGGTCACGGACGCGGTCATCACCGTCCCGGCCTACTTCAACGACTCCGAGCGCCAGGCGACCAAGGAGGCCGGCGAGATCGCGGGCCTGAACGTCCTGCGCATCGTCAACGAGCCGACGGCCGCCGCCCTGGCCTACGGTCTCGACAAGGACGACCAGACCATTCTCGTCTTCGACCTCGGTGGCGGCACCTTCGACGTGTCGCTCCTGGAGATCGGTGACGGCGTCGTCGAGGTCAAGGCCACCAACGGTGACAACCACCTCGGTGGTGACGACTGGGACCAGCGCGTCGTCGACTACCTGGTGAAGCAGTTCGCCAACGGCCACGGCGTGGACCTCTCCAAGGACAAGATGGCGCTCCAGCGCCTGCGCGAGGCCGCCGAGAAGGCGAAGATCGAGCTGTCCTCCTCCACGGAGACCTCGATCAACCTGCCGTACATCACCGCGTCCGCCGAGGGCCCGCTGCACCTGGACGAGAAGCTCACGCGCGCCCAGTTCCAGCAGCTGACCGCGGACCTGCTGGACCGCTGCAAGACCCCGTTCCACAACGTCATCAAGGACGCCGGCATCCAGCTGTCCGAGATCGACCACGTGGTCCTGGTCGGCGGCTCCACCCGCATGCCGGCCGTCGCCGAGCTCGTCAAGGAGCTGACCGGCGGCCAGGACGCCAACAAGGGCGTCAACCCGGACGAGGTCGTCGCCATCGGCGCCACCCTCCAGGCCGGTGTCCTCAAGGGTGAGGTCAAGGACGTCCTGCTCCTCGACGTGACCCCGCTGTCCCTCGGCATCGAGACCAAGGGCGGCATCATGACCAAGCTCATCGAGCGCAACACCACGATCCCGACCAAGCGGTCCGAGATCTTCACCACGGCCGAGGACAACCAGCCGTCCGTGCAGATCCAGGTCTACCAGGGCGAGCGCGAGATCGCGGCGTACAACAAGAAGCTCGGCATGTTCGAGCTGACCGGCCTGCCGCCGGCCCCGCGTGGCGTCCCGCAGATCGAGGTCTCCTTCGACATCGACGCCAACGGCATCATGCACGTGACCGCGAAGGACCTCGGCACGGGCAAGGAGCAGAAGATGACCGTCACCGGCGGCTCTTCGCTCGGCAAGGACGAGGTCGACCGCATGCGCCAGGAGGCGGAGCAGTACGCGGACGAGGACCTGCGCCGCAAGGAGGCCGCCGAGTCCCGCAACCAGGGCGAGCAGCTCGTCTACCAGACGGAGAAGTTCCTCAAGGACAACGAGGACAAGGTCCCGGCCGAGGTCAAGACCGAGGTCGAGTCCGCCGTCGCCGAGCTGAAGGAGAAGCTCAAGGGCGAGGACACCGGCGAGATCCGCAGCGCGACCGAGAAGCTCGCCGCGGTCAGCCAGAAGCTCGGCCAGGCGCTCTACGCCGACGCCCAGGCCGCCCAGGGCGCCGCGGGTGCCGCCGCCGGCGACGCGGGCCAGGCCAAGGCCGACGACGACGTCGTCGACGCCGAGATCGTCGACGACGAGAAGCCGAAGGGTGGCGCTGCCTGATGTCGGAGGAGACCCCGGGCTTCGACGAGAAGCCCGAAGTCCCCGCCGACGCCGCTCAGGACGACGCCGAGCCGAAGGCCGCCGACTCCGCCGACACGGCGGAGGGTGCGGCCCCGGCCGGGGACAGCGCACAGGACGTGGCCCTGCTGGCGCAGCTGGACCAGGCCCGTACCGCGCTCGGTGAGCGCACCACGGACCTCCAGCGGCTCCAGGCGGAGTACCAGAACTACCGCCGCCGGGTGGAGCGGGACCGGATCACCGTCAAGGAGATCGCGGTCGCGTCCCTCCTGACGGAGCTCCTGCCCACGCTCGACGACATCGGTCGGGCGCGGGAGCACGGCGAGCTGGTCGGCGGCTTCAAGTCGGTGGCCGAATCGCTGGAGACGGTCGCCGCCAAGATGGGCCTGCAGCAGTTCGGCAAGGAGGGCGAGCCCTTCGACCCGACGGTCCACGAGGCCCTGATGCACTCGTACGCGCCGGACGTCACCGAGACGACCTGCGTGGCGATCCTGCAGCCGGGGTACCGGATCGGCGAGCGTACGATCCGTCCCGCACGGGTCGCGGTGGCCGAGCCCCAGCCGGGCGCGGCCCCCAAGTCCGAGTCCGCGGAGGGCGACAAGCCGTCCGGCGAGGACGCGGATGCAGCCGACAAGGGCTGACGCAGTACACGTAGAGGCAGCGCGGGAGGAGGGACACCGGGGATGAACACGAAGGACTTCGTCGAGAAGGACTACTACAAGGTCCTCGGTGTCCCGAAGGACGCCACCGAGGCCGAGATCAAGAAGGCGTACCGGAAGCTCGCGCGCGAGTTCCACCCGGACGCCAACAAGGGCGACGCCGCCGCCGAGGAGCGCTTCAAGGAGATCTCCGAGGCGAACGACATCCTCGGGGACGCCAAGAAGCGCAAGGAGTACGACGAGGCGCGCGCCCTGTTCGGCAGCGGTGGCTTCCGCCCCGGGCCGGGCGGCGGCGGCTCGTTCAACTTCGACCTGGGCGACCTCTTCGGCGGCACCCAGCAGGGCGGCCAGGCCGGCGGCTTCGGCGGCGGCCTGGGCGACGTCTTCGGCGGCCTCTTCAACCGCGGCGCCGGCCCGGGTGCGGGCACCCGTACCCAGCCGCGCCGCGGCCAGGACATCGAGTCGGAGGTCACCCTCTCCTTCACGGAGGCGGTGGACGGGGCCACGGTCCCGCTCCGGATGTCCTCGCAGGCGCCCTGCAAGGCCTGTTCGGGCACCGGCGACAAGAACGGCACCCCCCGGGTGTGCCCGACCTGCGTCGGCACCGGCCAGGTCTCGCGGGGCAGCGGCGGCGGCTTCTCGCTGACCGACCCCTGCGCGGACTGCAAGGGCCGCGGCCTGATCGCGGAGACCCCGTGTGACGTGTGCAAGGGCAGCGGCCGGGCCCGCAGTTCCCGCACCATGCAGGTCCGGATCCCGGCGGGCGTCTCCGACGGCCAGCGGATCCGGCTGCGCGGCAAGGGCGCTCCGGGCGAGCGGGGCGGTCCGGCCGGCGACCTCTACGTGGTCGTGCACGTCGGCACCCACCCGGTGTTCGGGCGCAAGGACGACAACCTCACGGTGACCGTCCCGGTGACGTTCGCGGAGGCGGCGCTGGGCGCCGACATCAAGGTCCCGACCCTGAACGGCCCGTCGGTCACGCTGAAACTGCCCCCGGGCACCCCGAACGGGCGTACGATGCGGGCCCGCGGCAAGGGGGCGGTCCGCAAGGACGGCACCCGCGGGGACCTGCTGGTCACCGTGGAAGTGGCGGTTCCGACCGAGCTGTCGGACAAGGCCCGCGAGGCGCTGGAGATGTACCGCGAGGCGACGGAGTCGCAGGACCCGCGCTCCGCGCTGTTCGAGTCCGCGAAGGGAGCATGACATGGACGGCCGCCGACGACAGTCTTCCCGTCTGGGAAGCGGTTACCCACTCACCGACGAGACCCCGGTCTACGTGATCTCGGTGGCCGCCCAGCTCTCGGGGCTGCACCCGCAGACCCTCCGCCAGTACGACCGTCTCGGCCTGGTCTCCCCGGACCGTACGGCCGGCCGCGGCCGGCGCTACTCGGCCCGGGACATCGAGCTGCTCCGCACGGTGCAGGCGCTGTCCCAGGACGAGGGCATCAACCTGGCGGGCATCAAGCGGATCATCGAACTGGAGAACCAGGTGGCCGCGCTCCAGCAGCGTGTCGCCGAGCTCTCGGCCGCGGTGGACGGCGCGGCGGCCACCCTGCGGGCCCGCGAGGCCCAGGTGCACGCCTCCTACCGGCGCGACCTGGTCCCGTACCAGCCCCCGCAGCCGGGCAGCGCCCTGGTCGTCTGGCGCCCGAGCCCCAAGCGCCCGATGGACTGAGCGGCGCTCCGCGCCCGCGCAATCGAGAAGGCCCCGCCCGGATGATTCCGGGCGGGGCTTCTTCGTGCTCAGTGCTTCCCTGCGTTATTTCTCAACCAAGTAGGTTGCTCATGGACGAGAAAGTCAGAACGACACCTATGACCCCCGTAGCCAAACGGATCACCGTCGGGCTGAATCCTGCGCCAGGAGTAACGGGGCTGCGGTCCATCGAATACTGGAAAATTCGATAGGCGCAGTCTCGGACATTGAATGCGATGGACAGAGTCACTACCGCCATTATTCCTTGCCAGATGGCGTGCAAGTAGCCGACCGCTTCACCCTGGGCGGCTGTGATCATGATGTCCTCTTTCGTTAAACGAAACATGATACTGGAGTAAAGTGGCGGCGTTCGGACCGATCGCGGCGCAGTGTCGGCCGGAACGTTACCAGAGGTGCAAGAAGTCACCCACGTGGTCGAATACAGTTCCCACTGTTGCGATGTGCGTCTTCCCGGAGCCGAAGTTGCCACCCAGGCCAACATTGAGACCGCCCGAGGTGGTCACGCCGTGCACGATGTCTCCACGTTCGTTTCTGGTCCCGAAGGTGCCCCGATGACTGAGAGTCAGAGGCCCGAGGGTGCCACCCACACCTGCGGCCTCCCCTCTTACCTGATCAACTGAGTCCGCGTTGCTGAACACGAGCCCCGCGGTGATACCCACCCCGGCTTCAAGGCCTGCTTGCTCTTCTGTGACGGCGGCCAGGGCGTAGTCGTCGCCCACTCGCATGAAGCACCCGGATCCCTCGAACCCGGCGCCGAACGTGGCGTTGGCGCTCACGCAAACGCCAGAAGTCTTGCTGTAGGACATTACATACGAAGCCGCATTTTTGATCGATTTCCCAGCTTCCTTGATCCGGCCTGAGGAATTTCCGTAGGAGAACAGACCGAGACTCGCGGCCCCTTGACAGAAGGCGCCCTCCTGATCCTTGGGGAGGTAGCACTTCTCCGTACTCAGCCAGGCGTTCAGCCGCTCCACATAGGTCTTCTTGGTGGGGTAGCGGATCTTCAGTTCCTTGTCGGAGAGGAGCCGCCCGCCGTTGACGTGGATGTTGCCGCGCTTGTCGACGGTGACGGTGACCTTGGGCTTGTCGTTCTTGCCCTCGGATTTATTGTGCTCCTCAATGGTCTTTCCGTTGGTTTCACCGCCGCCACCGCAGTAGCCGTACCCGAAGCAGCTTTCGAGACCCGTCGGGTCCATCTGCGAGATCGGGTTGTTGTTCGCGTAGTTGTACCCGTTCATCTGGAGCGGGTTGGTGATGTCGATGATCGGGTCGACGGAGATGAAGCGGCCGGTGGCCGGTTCGTATTCGCGGGCGCCGATGTGGGTGAGGCCGGTGCTCGCGTCGTCGTTGCCGGTGCCGAGGAAGGTACGGCTGCCGGGCCAGTTGTTGACCGGGTTGCCGCGGGTGTTGCCGTACGGGTCGAACTTGCGGCGGGTGACCGGCTGTCCCGTCGACTGCTCGACCGCGACGGTCGCCGTGTTGTGGTGGTCGGCCAGCAGGACGGTCAGCTTGTGGCCGGTCGCCTTGCCGTCGGTCTGCCGGGTGGTGGTGACACCGCCGGGACCGCTGTAGTAGCGGACGGCGTCGATGGCCTGCCCGGCCTTGTTCACGGTGAACTCGGTCTCGCCGAGGTAGAGCGTCCGGCCGGTGCCCGTCTCCTCGATGAGGCGGTTGCCGTTCGCGTCGTAGATGTACTTGGTGGAGTGCTCGGCCGGGTTCCACTTCTGATTGGTGCCGTTGTTGCAGGCGTAGACCAGAAGGTCGGTGCCGTCCGCGGCATTGCCGTTCGGGACGTCGACGCAGGCGTTGGCGTCCTCGTTGTAGAGGGCCTTGTCGGTGTCGCTGCGGTGGACGAACTCCTGCGCGACGCCACCGTTGCAGGTGGCCAGAACCGCCTTGCCGTCCAGGACGGTCAGGCACTTGTCCAGTGCGCGGACCGTGTTGCCGGTCAGGCGCCACTCCTGAGCCTTGGAGGTGTTGCAGGGCCACAGCTGGACGGGGGTGTTGTCCGCGGTGCGGCCCCCTTCGACGTCGAGGCACTTGCCGGCCAGGCCGGTGATGGCGACGGCGCCGATGCCGGGGCTTGACGCCTCGGTCAGCTTGTTGTTGCGGTCCCAGGTCAGGGCCTGGGTGTCGGCGTCGATCTTCCGTGACGTGGTGTTGCCGGCCGCGTCGTACTCGTAGGTGGAGCGGGACAGGAGGGTCGTCCCCTGCTTCTTCTCCGCCTTGGAGAGGGCGTGCGGCTTGGTGGTCGCGACCGGCGGCTGGCCGCCGCCGGGGCCGACGCCGTAGGTGTACGTCGTCGTCTGGTCCAGTGCCGGGTCGGTGAGGTGGTGGTTCACCAGCTGGGTGCGGTTGCCGATGGCGTCGAACGCGTACGACTGCCAGTAGCCGTCACCGTCCGGGCCGGCGGTGACGTCGCTCAGGGAGGGCCCCGTGCACGCGGACGTCTTGCCGGTCCAGGCCTTGGTGAGCTGTCCCAGCGGGCTGTACGCGAAGCACTGCCGGTCGATCAGGCCGCCGGGGCGGGTGTCCGTGATCGAGGTGGGGTTGCCCGCCACGTCGTAGCCGTAGGACAGTTCCGAGATCCGGTGATCGTTCGGGGTCTCCCGGTCGGCGATCGCCCTGGTGACACGGCCCGTGTTCGGGTCGTGCATCGTGGTCGTCCACACCCGGTTCGGAGCCTGGCCCGACGCGGTGCGCAGGACCTCGCCGAAGGGGCTGTACAGCACCTCGCCGGTGTACCAGGACAGGCCCGACACGGTCTGCGGCAGGCCGTCGGTGTTGTACCGGGTGATCAGCTTCTCGGCGGCGAGGCCGCCCGGGGTGGCCGGCAGCGTCGTCGACTGGACCGCGCCCGTGGGGGTGTAGGTGGTGCTGTAGGTGTACGTGCCGGCCAGGCCCTTGGTGGCGGCCTTGTCCGGGATGGTGATCTTCGAACCGGTGGGCCGGTACTCGCTGTCGTAACCGGTGATCTGGCTCTTGTACGCCGTCTCGCCGTCCGCCTCCGTGCGGGTGTACGAGGTGGCGGAGACGGGCTTGCCCTTGCCTCCCGCCAGCGTGTCGTACGTCCACGAGGCCGTCAGCGGACCGGTCGCCGACTCCTCGCGCGACTCCGTCTTGCGGCCGAGCTTGTCGTAGACGTGGTAGGTCCGCTTGCCGGCGGCGTTCTGCGCCCACTCCTGCTGGTCGAGGGTGTTGTAGCCGAAGGAGGCCGCACCCATGTCCGGGTCGGTGGAGCCGGTCAGGCGGCCGCGGGCGTCGTAGGTGTACGTCCACTCGTTGGTGAGGGCGTCGGTGACCTTTGCCAGCTTCCCGCGGACGTCGTACGTGTAAGTGGTGTCGTTCCAAGTGGTCAGGTCGCTGGCCGTGGCCCTCTGGATCCGTGTCGTGCGGTTCAGCGCGTCGGTCCACGTCTTGGTGGACTGGCTGCCCGGCAGCGCGGTCGTGCCGTCCGCCGACATGCCGCCGCGCTGGAGGGTCCAGTTGCCACCGTACGCGGCGGTGTCGGAGTGGTGGTCGTTTCCTCCGAGGAGGGTGGTGGTGCGCACGGGTCGGCCGAGGCCGTCGTATGCGGTCGTGGTGGCGTTCGGGACGTGGAAGTCGGTCTCGGGGACGAAGATCTTCCGGTTCGGCTCGCCCTCCGCGTAGTAGGCGTTGTTGGTCCGGCGGACGGTGCCGTTCGCGTTGTACAGCTTGTCGCTCACCACGCGGCCGCCGCCGACGGCCTCCGTCTGGGTCTGGCGCGGGCGCAGCAGGCCGTCGTAGATCTCGACGGAGCTCTCGTAGGTGCCGTTGTCCCGCAGGATGCGAGAGGTGACGGCCGGGGGCTCGTGCTCCGAGACCTGGTAGTCGAAGGTCTGCCGGGCCTTGTCGGAGGCCGGGTTCTGGGAAGGCGTCCAGACCGCGGTGGTCCGACCCAGAGCGTCGTACTCGGAGGTGATCTTCCGGTTGTTCTGGTCGGTGACCTCCAGGACGAGGCCCCGGCCCGGGTCGAGCTTGGTGGTCGACTTGTGGTTCAGGGCATTCGTGGCGCTCTGGGTGAACACCGGCCCGGTCGTCGGGTTGAACGTGGTGGTGACGGCGTTCCCGGCAGGATCGTAGGTCTTGACCGTTCGGCCGAGGGAGTCGTACTCGAAGCGTCCGGTGGTGATCCAGCCGGTGCCCGCTCCGTCCTGGGTGTCCGTCTGGAAGACCAGTCCCTTGACGGGCGCGGTGCCGAAGGCGTTCAGCGCGTCGTACGAGGTGCGGGTTGTGGAGAGCACGGTGCCGGTCGCGGCCTGGGCGCAGGTGCCGACCGTGGCGCTCACCTCCTGCGCCAGTCCGATCAGATGCTTGGCGGTGTTGTGCACGTATTCGGTGGTGGTGCAGACCTGGTCCTGGACCGTCCAGCCGCCCGAGCCGTTCGACGTGGCCGCCTCGGCCTCCGAGGTGGCCTCCAGACCGTAGGTGGGCTCGAAGGTGTCGATCACGCGGTTGCGTCGGGTCCCGCCGTCGATCGCCTCGTACTGGTCGGTCTGCTTGGTGTTGACGCGGAAGGCGTCCAGGGCCGTGGTGCCGGGGCGGGCCTGGGTGGCCCTCTTCGTGCTCTCGTACCGGGTCACCTCGCGGGCGGCGACGGTGCCGCCGGTTCCTGCCTTCGTGTAGGTGAGGGTTTCCGCGATCTTGCCCGCGTACTGGCGCAGGTCGTCGCCGAGCGTCTCGCCGGTGGAGTCCTTGACCGTGATCACGGCCCGGCCGGCGTCGCCGGACATGCCCCGGAAGTAGCGGGTCTCCGTCCGGGACTCCTGGGTGGCCTCACGTGCGACCGCGGTGTCGGTGGCGCCCTTGGTGGTGATCACCGTCGCGTAGCCGCGCCACTGGTTGTAGGTGCGCAGCTCCGGCTTGGTGAACGGGTCGTCGTCCTTGGCCCAGGCCGCGCCGTCCTTGTACTGGTAGGAGGTCTTGACGTCGGGCTGGCGGGCGACGCGGTCCTTCTCGACGACCTCTTCGACGACGTACTTGTTGAACCACTCCAGCGGCGGGTCCTTCAGGTCGCCGTCAGGGGACCAGTGCGTGGGGAAGCAGCGGCTGGTGTTCTCCTCGGGCTTGGTGCTGATGGGGCCGACCGGGCACGGATCGGAGTAGTTGACGTGGATCTCGCCGCCGGTCTCGTTGCGGATGGTCTCCACCCGCAGCCGGTCGAAGTCCGGGGTCGCGTCCTCCGCGCTCTTGGCGACGCGGTTGGGCATGTCCTGCTCGTTCGCGAGGAACGAGACCGCCGGCAGCGGGGCGGTGACCAGGTTGCCGCTGCCGTCCTTCTTGGTGCTGTAGCCGGTGCGCTTGATCGACTCCAGCCACAGCGGCGGGTGGGTGTCGGTGCGCTGCTTCGGGAACGACTGGGTCAGGGCCCAGTGGTCGACCTCGGTGAGGGCGGTGCTGCCCTCGGTGCGCTGCGCGAAGGTGGTGATGCCGGTCAGGCGCTTGCGGGACCAGAAGGAGGGCACCGAGACCTGGCAGGTCGTTGCGGAGAAGGTGCAGTTCAGTGTGGACGGGGTGTCCCACCAGGGCTGCTTCTTCTCGTAGTCCTTCGACTCGAAGTCGGTTTTCGCGCACGCCGACTTGCCTTCGGCCGGGATGCAGCGCTCGTCCGTGTAGAACGCGACGCGGGCGGCCGGCGGTCCGGACAGGTCGTTCGAGCGCAGGCCGTAGGTGATCTGGGTCGGGTGGCCGCCGCGGATGTAGCCGACCTTGGCGGGGTCCTTCTCCGTGTACTGCTCGTTCTTCGAGTAGCGGTTCTCCTCCGGTTCCCAGTCGATGACGAGGGCATTGCCGTGGACGTCCTCGACGTAGTCGAGGTTCCACCGCCAGGCCTGCTTGCAGGAGGAGTCCGCGAAGGCGTCCGCGTGGCAGGGCTCGCCGGTGTGGTTGCCGAACACCGGCACGTTGAAGACGGACTTGGTCACCGGGCGTGAGCCGGAGCCGTCGACGTCGTGGCGGCCGAAGAAGTAGCGCGTGCCGTCCCGGGTGGTGACGACCCAGTACTCGTTGTCCTTGGCACCGTTGACGACGTTCGGGTCGGTGAGGCGTTCGACCCGGGATCCGTCGTCGTCGGCCGGGATCCACTTGCCGGAGTCAGCGTGGTACACGAGTGCCGTGGTGTTGCCGCCGAGTGACATCACCATGTTGTCGCCGGCCCAGCAGAGGTCGTTCTTCTTCTTGTCGGCGTCGTTGTCGTTGTTGGGCGCCCCGGGCGACGGTTCCAGGTCGTCCGAGCAGGAACGGTAGCGCCGCTCGATGAAACCGGGGTGGTAGTCCCAGCCGTCACCGATCCAGGAGGCCTGCCCGTTGGCGACCGAGGTCTTGCCGTCGACCGCTTGGGAGCTGTACGAGAGGGCGATCTTGGGTGCGGGGCCCGCCGGCGCCTGCGGGACGCCCACCGGATAGCTCCAGGAGAACCCGCCGCCGCTGCCGCCCGCGCTCCAGGTGCCGGAGGGGGAGAGGGAGGTGGCTTTGTACGTGCCGCCCGCCCCGGAGGCGGAGTCGGTCGCGGCCAGCACGGTGGGACCGCCTCCGCCAGTCAGGGCCATCGTGCGCAGTCCCTGACCGGGCGCGGTGGCCGGGTCGACGGTCGCCCGGACCGTACCCGTCTCCGGGTCATTGGTGCTCGGGACGGTCTTTGCTCTGCTGCAGTCGGGAATCTCCGGCGTCGTGAGGAAGCACGTGGGGAGCTGCTTGATCTCCAGCCGGGAGGCCCACTCGGTGCCGTACAGGTCCTTGAACTGCTTGTAGTCAAGCTGAACGTCGACCGGAGTCGAGCCCTCGGCCGGCGGCGTGACCTTGATGATCGCACCGTCCAGACCGGCTGCCTCGGTCGTCTCGCGGTCCTTGACCTCCACCGACCAGGTACCGGACGGCGCCGGGGGAGTCGGGTCGGCCTCGGTCGGGGAAGCCTTGCCGATCATGACGGGCAGCGTGCCCGCCTGGACCAGGTCTATCCCGCTTTCGGGGCCGAGTTGGACGGGCTCGCTCCCCCCCTTCGGCGGCTCCTCCTTTTTCGGCTCGTACTCCTCTGCAGGCTCGGCCGCATCGCCGTCCCAGCCTTCGAGCTTCGCAGCCTCGACCTTGTCGAGCTTCGCCTTCACCTCCTCCTGGAGGCCCGGCAGCTCGACGCCGATCCGGTTGCCGGGTGGTGCCGCCCACGCCTGGGTGGGCAGAAGAGTGGACACCAGGACCACGGAGAGCGCGATCCCGGTGCGCGCCAGATGTTTGCGCGCCTTCCCGTTTCCGGGTAGGCGCAAATTACGCGCCGCAAAGGGCGACATGTGTACCCCCCATACCGCTGCGGCCCGGACGTCGAAAATTCGGGCGGCAGGGAATTGACAAATTGCCAGCAGATCTTGGGGGTGGCGTACGGGGTAAGTCCACTCCAAGCCAGGGGTGAGTGAGCTACATCACGCGGCGTGGAATCAATGTCCTGAAAATTCAGATAATCCATGCGTTTTCGCTGCCTGTGAATTCGTGGCGGGCGGATTTCGGCAACGGGGGATGAGTCATGATCGGGTCGCCCTTTTGTGGAGGGCCTGAGGGGGGAGAGAAATGGAAGTCAGTGACACCGCCGCCGAGCCGGAGTCCGTGGCGGACGCTCCGCCGAGACGTCGCTGGTTCCGGCGCCGCAGAGCCATCGGCGGCCTGGCGGCCCTGCTGGCGGTGGCCGTGGCGGTGCCGGTCGGCGTGCAGTTCGGCGGGGGCCAGAAGCCGAAGGGCGGCACCTCCGACGGGGCGACCGGGCCCGTGACCGCCCCGCAGGCGCGGAAGCTGGCCGCCGAGACGGGCAAGGACGTGGAGGTCTCGGCGGAGCGGAGCGCGAACACCACGACGTGGGCGCAGCCCGACGGCGTCTTCAAGAAGCACATCTCCAGCTCCGCCGTCCGCGCGCGGGTCGGCGAGGAGTGGAGGGCCATCGACACCGATCTCCACCGGGTCGAGGGCGGTTTCGCTGCGAAGGCCGTGAACGGCGCCGTCGTCTTCAGTGGCGGCAGCGCGGGAGGAGGCCGCGCCGCACGCGGCGCCGTGCGGCCCGCCGTGAAGGCGGACGTGCCCGGGCCGGCGTGGACCGAACTGGTCCGGCTGGACGTCGACGGGCACGAGATGTCGGTCAGCTGGCCCGGTGAGCTGCCCGCGCCGGTGATCGATGGTCCGCGCGCGCTGTACGAGAACGTCCGGCCCGGGGTGGACCTGCTCATGACCGCGCAGGACGGCGGCTACTCGCACCTGCTGGTCGTGAAGGACAAGCAGGCCGCGGCCGACCCGCTGCTCGCCGAGCTCAACTACCGGCTCGCCTCCCCCGACCTGCAGTTCCGGCTCGACGCCGAGTCCGGTTCCCTCAGTGCCCGCGACGCCGCGGGCGAGGAGGTGGCGGGCTCCCCCTCGCCCCTGATGTGGGATTCGTCGGGCAAGGTGGCGACGACCGACGACGTTCCGGCGTGGAAGCCGTCGGCGCTGGCCGCTCGGCACCCGACGCTCGGACTGGCGGGCCTGGCCGGCGCGGAGAGGGCGCACCTGTCCGTCGCGGCCGCCTCGTACCAGGACGGCACGCTCACCCTGAAGCCCGACGCGGCCCTGCTGAACGCCGCGGACACCGTATACCCGGTGTTCGTGGACCCTTCCTTCAAGGGGCACAAGCGTTCCTGGTCGCTGCTGTACAAAACGGCCGGCAATTCGAGCTTCTACAACGGGCAGAACTACAACGCCTCGGGCACGAATGAGGCACGGGTCGGTTACGAATCCGACTCGGGTGGCACCTCTCGCTCCATCTTCAATTTCGATGTCGGTTCCGAGCTCCATGGAGCGGGAATCCGCACGGCGGTCGTCCGGGCGCTGCAGACCTATTCGTGGTCCTGCACACGCAAGGACATGGACATCTACTCCACCCCCTACGCCACATCGTCCTCGACGTGGAACAACACCACGGGCTGGTGGGGCAACAAGATAGGCACCGAGAGCGCCGGCTACGGCTACAACAGTTCCTGCCCCGACAACTGGGTCGCCCCGGACATCAAGGGCCTGGTTTCCCAGGCCGCGAGTGCCCGCTGGAACGCCCTGTCCCTCGGGTTCAAGGCGCCGAGCGAGTCGGATTCGTACTACTGGAAGAAGCTGCTCGCCAACGGCGAGAGCGCCCCGTACATCGAGGTCACCTACAACAGCCCGCCCGACATCCCCCTCGCGGCGAACATGAGCACATCCCCGGGTGGAGAGTGCCTGACAGGCGGTACCGGCACTTCCATCGGCCTGACCGACGTGTCGTTCAGGGTCAAGGGCAACGACGCGGACGGCAACCTGAACCGCCTGCAGATCGAGATCTGGGACGCCGGGACCGGGCAGCCCGTCTTCGACGAGTGGCACGACGCCGACAGCGACGGGGTCCTCACGTACTCCGTGCCTTCGTCGACGTTCACCAACGGCCGCACGTACAAGTGGCTCTCCCGCGCCGTCGACCACGACGGCTTCGGCTCCCCGGGCGCGGGCCCGCGGGAATCGGGCTCCCCGGACTGGTGCACCTTCACCGTCGACCGCACCGCCCCCGCCAACCCCGCGGTCTCCTCAACGCACTTCCCGAAGGCGGACGGCGACACCTCCCAGTGGAGCGTGAACCCGGCCTCCACCCCGGACCAGGTCGTCGAGTTCCGCGGGAACGGCACCGCGGCGGGCACGATCCGCGAGTACCAGTGGTCCCTGAACAAGCCCACCTGGGAGGGGAAGGTTTCCCCCACCAACGGTGACCTGGCGTCCGTCAAGCTCCGGGTCGACACCGCCGGCCCCAACGTCCTGTACGTGCGGACCGTCAACCACGCGGGGAACGTCTCGGTCCCGACCGAGTACCTCTTCTACGTCAGCCCCCGCACCGGCACGGACAAGCCGGGCGACGTGACCGGTGACCACTTCGCCGATCTCCTCGCCATCGACAAGGACGGCAACCTGCGCACCTACGCCGGCGACAGCAGGGGTGACACCGACGTGTTCATCCCGGGTGCCGTGCGCGACGGCAAGCCCGTCGAGCCCGGCCACTTCAAGGACCCGGCCTCCGCCATCCCGGTGCTGATCGGCCACGCCACCGACTGGTATCCCGGCGACGGCATCACCGACATGATCGCGCGGATGCCCGACGGGAAGCTGTACATCTACCCCGGCATCGGTACCGGCCAGTTCGACGCCGGCCGCCGCATCGAGATGCAGCTGCCGCTGTCCGCGCCGGACCCGGCGACGTTCCGGCAGATCGTCGTCACCGAAGACGTCGACGGTGACGGCCTCCCCGACCTGTTCGCGCTGGACGCCGACGGCTTCTGGGCGTTCTCCGGCTACACCGGGTCCAGCTTCGCCTCCTACCGCAAGATGGCCACCGGCTGGGCCGCCCGCGACATCGTCGGGGTCCGGGACGTGTCCGGGGACAACGTGCCCGACCTCCTCTTCCGCGACGGCGCCAACGCCAACCGAACCATGGCGCTGCGCAAGGGCAAGCCGGGCGTCAACGGGGGCGCGGATCTCGCCTCGCTGCAGTTCGCGTCGAGTGCGGAGGGCGGCGTCGACAACACCTACGCGACGACCGCTTGGAACCGGACGGACTGGCCCAAGGTGTTGGGCACGGCGGACAACACCGGAGACGGCATCCCCGACATCTGGGGTGTCCGCTCCGACGGCTACCAGTACTACTTCCAAGGCGGCAGGACCACCTACGGCGAAGCCACCGGGCGTGACGAGGACTCCTGGAACACCTTCCTCGCCATCGGATAGCCGCACACGCACGGTCCGGGTGCCCTCCCCGAGCGACACGGGAGAGGGCACCCGCGCGTTCTCAGGGCGGTTCCTCCGGCGGCGGCTCCGCCGCCGCGCCCAGGATGCCGGACTGCGCGATGAGGTAGCCGAGCTGGGCCCGGCTGCCGCTGCCGAGGGTGGTGGCGAGCTTGGCGATGTGGGCGCGGCAGGTGCGGACGTTCATGCCCAGGCGGCG
Organism: Streptomyces sp. NPDC058880; assembly: GCF_042742535.1. Lineage (NCBI taxonomy): Bacteria > Bacillati > Actinomycetota > Actinomycetes > Kitasatosporales > Streptomycetaceae > Streptomyces > Streptomyces sp. NPDC058880. Next base: position 219,946 of record NZ_JBHYMC010000002.1, on the reverse strand, counting down.
GGCGATGGCCTCGTCCACGTGCCCCTCGATGAGGAGCTGGGCGATGGTGCGCTGCACGCCCGTGATGCCGCCGGGGGTGCTGCGGTACGTCACCTCCTCCGTGAGGGGCACGGCGCGGTGCCACAGCTGCTCGAACACCTTGATGAGGTAGTCGACGAGGCCGGGGTGGCGCAGTTCCAGCGCGACCCGGCGGTCGTCGCTCACCGGGATGAAGGCGACCGTGCGGTCGAAGACGATGAGGCGCTCTATCAGCTCTTCGAGCGTGCGGATCTCCACCTTGCCCGTGGAGATGCGGTCCACGTAGGCGAGGGTGCCCTGGCTGTGCCGCGCGGTGTGCTGGTAGAGGGTCCGTATGCTGACCCCGCGGTCGATCAGCGGCTGGTCGCGTTCCAGGGCCTGTGTGAGAGCCTCGGAGGGGCGCGCTCCGCCCGGCTGGACCGTCAGCACCTCGGTGTGGCATTCGGCCGTCGCGAGGTTCAGCGCGGCGTTGATCCTTTCGAAACCCTCCAGCACCGTGATGGCATGGGTGTCGGCCGGGCTCTGCGCGCTGATGGCCAGGAAAGGCTCGAAAGTGTCGGTGAGATCTACAGCGCTGCGTCGGCGGTCCTGGATCTCGCGTTCAATCGGATGGAGTCGTTGCGCCAGAGCCACCGACGGGGGAACCGGGCGGAGTTGGTTGGCGTCATCCGGGTCGGGCTGCAGAAGGGCCAGTTCCAGCAGGCAGGGGGCGTTCTGGATCTCTCCCCGAGCGATCCGGCCGGTGCTCAGGGCAGCCGCGTAGAGCCGGGTTCCCTCGGCGCACATGGACGTGACGGGGTGGGGATGTGTCGCCATTGTCCCTTTTTGCGTCAAATCTCCACCCCCCAGGGTCCTGAACATGCAAGAACATGATGCATCGTCCCTGTGGCATTGACGTGCCTGAATGAGCCATCGTCTGACACGCGGGGGAGAGGATTCCATCAAGTGAGGACGAAGCCGACCATGTACAAGAGAATGCTTCGCTCGGTGCTTGCCATAGGTTTCTCCGCCGTTGCGGTTTTTGGGGCAGTCAGCGCCGTCGAAAGTGACGCGGGGAGCGTTGGGGGCGGTCAGGGTACGAGCCTGACGAGCACGGAGTTCGACACCGGCTGGACCACGGCGCCCGTGGGCAAGTACGCGGACACCGGCTGGACCGCCGCCGACCTCGGCGGCAAGGACGACACCGGCTGGACCGAGACTCCTGCGACGGTGTCCGCGTGACCCCCGACGACCGCGGCTTCCGCCGCGAGATGGCGTCCGCCTACCGCTCCGGTTGGCAGTTCATCGACCTCGCCACGGCCATCCCCCACCCCGGCGACTCGTTGATGGTGACCCTCTTCGGCCAACCGATCGTCATCGTGCGCGAGGAGGACGAGGACGTACGTGCCTATCGGTGCCTGCGCCGCCCGCGCGGCGCGCCGCAGCCCGTCCGCTGCGAAGTGCGCTACGGAATGGTCTTCGTCAATCTCGACCAGCGGGACCACCAGCTCTTCGAACCCGACATCACCACCGCCACCCCCCGCAGTGCCTGAAGCGATTCCCCCGTCGTTCCAGATCGCTCAGGCGCTACCCCCACACAACGGCGCCATCGTGGACCTGACCGCGATGGCGCCGTTGTGATGTCGCCGTCCAGTGCGTGATCCGGACAAGATGAAGGGTCAACGGCTCACGCGCGCCCCATGGCCCGGTCCAGGATGATCTCCACGACCACGCGGTCGGGATGGGGTGTCGGCGTCCGCCCGTACCGCTCCGCGTAGCGGGCCACCGCGTCGGCGACCGACGCCTCGTCCGTGCGGACCACCGCGCGGCCCTCCAGGGTGGCCCAGCGGCGTCCGGCCATCTGGCAGACCGCCACTCGTGCACCGCCGCCGTGCCCGTCCTGGGCCGCCAGGACGTTGCGGACCTTCTTGCTGTGCCTGTTGCTGATCACCCGGGCCAGGCCGGCCTCGGGGTCGTACGTCACGCCCACCGGCACCACGTGCGGGGTCCCGTCGGGGCGCGGCGTGGTCAGCGTGCAGACGTGCCGCTCCCGCCAGAAGGCGAGGTACTCGGGCGTCGGGTTGAGTACGTCATGGGACATGGCCCGAAGGGTACGGGGAACATGTCCACTCAGCTGCCTTGAGTGGAATAGACTCAACTTTGCATACGCTGACTCTGTCAGACCCAGTTGTGCATCCCTCGGAGAGGAGAAGACGCAGTGGACGCCGAGCTGACCAACAAGAGCCGGGACGCGCTGAACGCCGCCACCAGCAGGGCCGTCAAGGAAGGCCACGCGGACCTGACCCCCGCGCACCTGTTGCTGGCCCTGCTCGCCGGCGAGGACAACGAGAACGTGATCGACCTGCTGATCGCCGCGGAGGCCGACCAGGCCGCCGTGCGCAGCGGCGCCGAGCGCCTCCTCGCGGCGCTGCCCAGCGTCACCGGTTCCACCGTCGCGCCCCCGCAGCCCACCCGCGACCTGCTCGCCGTACTGGCCGAGGCCGACCGCGAGGCGGGCGAGCTCGGCGACGAGTACCTCTCCACCGAACACCTCCTCATCGCCATCGCCGCCAAGGGCGGCGCGGCCGGTGAGGTCCTTTCCGCCCAGGGCGCGACGGCGAAGAAGCTGCTGGACGCCTTCCAGAACGCACGAGGAGCACGGCGGGTGACCACCCCCGACCCCGAGGGCCAGTACAAGGCCCTGGAGAAGTTCGGCACCGACTTCACGGCGGCCGCCCGCGACGGGAAGCTCGACCCGGTCATCGGCCGCGACCACGAGATCCGGCGCGTCGTGCAGGTGCTCTCGCGCCGCACGAAGAACAACCCGGTGCTCATCGGCGAGCCCGGCGTCGGCAAGACCGCCGTCGTCGAGGGCCTGGCCCAGCGCATCGTCAAGGGTGACGTGCCCGAGTCCCTGAAGAACAAGCGGCTCGTCTCCCTCGACCTTGGCGCCATGGTGGCCGGCGCCAAGTACCGCGGTGAGTTCGAGGAGCGGCTGAAGACCGTCCTCGCGGAGATCAAGTCCAGCGAGGGCCAGATCATCACCTTCATCGACGAGCTGCACACGGTGGTCGGCGCGGGCGCCGGCGGCGACTCCGCCATGGACGCCGGCAACATGCTCAAGCCCATGCTGGCCCGCGGCGAGCTCCGCATGGTCGGCGCGACCACCCTCGACGAGTACCGCGAGCGCATCGAGAAGGACCCGGCGCTGGAGCGGCGGTTCCAGCAGGTGCTGGTCGCCGAGCCGTCCGTCGAGGACACCATCGCGATCCTGCGCGGGCTCAAGGGCCGCTACGAGGCCCACCACAAGGTCGTCATCAACGACAGCGCGCTGGTGGCCGCAGCGACCCTCTCCGACCGCTACATCACCTCCCGCTTCCTGCCCGACAAGGCCATCGACCTCGTCGACGAGGCGGCGTCCCGGCTACGCATGGAGATCGACTCCTCGCCCGTCGAGATCGACGAGCTCCAGCGCTCGGTGGACCGTCTGCGGATGGAGGAGCTGGCGCTGAACAACGAGTCCGACCCGGCCTCGCGCGAGCGCCTCGACAAGATCCGCAAGGACCTCGCCGACCGGGAGGAGGAGCTGCGCGGCCTGACCGCCCGCTGGGAGAAGGAGAAACAGTCCCTCAACCGGGTCGGCGAGCTCAAGGAGCGCCTGGACGACCTGCGCGGCCAGGCCGAGCGGGCCCAGCGCGACGGAGACTTCGACGCCGCCTCCAAGCTGCTCTACGGGGAGATCCCGGCCCTGGAGCGGGAACTGGCGGAGGCCACCGAGGAGGAGGCCGAGGCATCCAAGGCCGCCACGTCGAAGAACACCATGGTCAAGGACGAGGTCGGGCCGGACGACATCGCCGACGTGGTGGGCGCCTGGACGGGCATCCCCGCGGGCCGCCTCCTGGAGGGCGAGACCCAGAAGCTGCTCCGCATGGAGGACGAGCTGGGCCGCCGCCTGATCGGCCAGAACGAGGCCGTGCGGGCCGTCTCCGACGCCGTGCGCCGCACCCGCGCCGGCATCGCCGACCCGGACCGGCCGACCGGCTCCTTCCTCTTCCTCGGCCCGACCGGCGTGGGCAAGACGGAGCTGGCCAAGGCGCTCGCCGACTTCCTCTTCGACGACGAGCGGGCCATGGTCCGCATCGACATGTCGGAGTACAGCGAGAAGCACAGCGTGGCCCGGCTGGTCGGTGCCCCGCCCGGCTACGTGGGCTACGAGGAGGGCGGTCAGCTCACCGAGGCCGTCCGCCGCCGCCCGTACAGCGTGGTGCTCCTCGACGAGGTGGAGAAGGCCCACCCGGAGGTCTTCGACATCCTGCTCCAGGTCCTCGACGACGGCCGGCTCACGGACGGCCAGGGCCGCACCGTCGACTTCCGCAACACCATCCTGATCCTGACCTCGAACCTGGGCAGCCAGTTCCTGATGGACCCGGCCACCCCGGCCGACCAGAAGAAGCAGCAGGTCCTGGACGTGGTCCGGGCGAGCTTCAAGCCGGAGTTCCTCAACCGCCTGGACGACCTGGTGGTCTTCTCCGCGCTGAGCCGGGACGAGCTGGCACACATCGCCGAGCTGCAGATCCGCCGCCTGGCCGGACGCCTGGCCGACCGGCGCCTGACCCTGGACGTGACCCCCGAGGCCCTGGCCTGGGTGGCGGACAAGGGCAACGACCCCGCGTACGGCGCCCGGCCGCTGCGCCGCCTGATCCAGACGGCGATCGGCGACCGCCTGGCGAAGGAGATCCTCTCCGGCGAGGTGCGCGACGGCGACACGGTACGGGTCGACGTGGCGGGCGAGGACCTGCTGGTGGGCAAGGCGGTCTGACCCGGCCCGGGACCGGTGCGACCACCGGGCACCCTGCGTACAGGAACGTGCGCGGGGTGCACTCCTGTCCGCCCGCAGCGGATCCGTGACCGTCGGGCTGGACATGGGGTGGGCGGGATGGGGGAGGATGCAAGTATCCGCACGAAGGGAAGTACACGGTGAGCATCGACCCGGCCTCGATTCCGAACTTCGGAGGGCAGCAGCCCGATCCGCAGGCCACAGGACCGGCGGGCCCCGTCGTCCCCGACCAGGATCTGGTCAAGCAGCTGCTGGAGCAGATGGAGCTCAAGTACGTCGTCGACGACGAGGGTGACCTCGCGGCGCCGTGGGAGGAGTTCCGCACGTACTTCATGTTCCGCGGCGAAGCGGAGCAGCAGGTCTTCTCGGTGCGGACCTTCTACGACCGTCCGCACAAGATCGACGAGAAGCCGCAGCTCCTCGAGTCGATCGACGACTGGAACCGTCGCACGCTGTGGCCGAAGGTCTACAGCCACACCCACGACGACGGCTCCGTCCGCCTGATCGGCGAGGCGCAGATGCTGATCGGCACCGGCGTCAACCTGGAGCACTTCGTGTCCTCCACGGTCAGCTGGGTCCGCGCCTCCATCGAGTTCGACAAGTGGCTCACGGAGCAGCTCGGACTGGAGAAGGACATCGACTCCGCCGACGGCGAGGACGAGGACGGCGGGGACAACTGACCCCCCGCTCTCACAGGGGCACCTTGGCGAACACCAGGAGGTAGACCCCGTAGGCGTGACTGAGCCCGGCCAGCCCCGCGGTCACCACGACCGCGGAGCGCGGCCGGGCTCGCGCCATCGCGGCGGCCAGCGGCAGCAGCAGCGGGAACGCCGGCAGCAGGAACCGCGGCTTCGACTCGAAGTAGCCGGCGCCACCCACGGCGATCACCAGCAGGACCGCCGTGTAGACGAGCAACGGCAGCGGCGGCCGGTCGTCCACGAGCAGCAGCACCGCCAGCAGCAGGGCCGCGCCCAGCAGGAACGCCGACACGGTGGTGGCGAGCGCCACGGGCCCGCCGGTGAGCACCTCCCAGACCTTCAGCAGCGTGGCCCGGCCCCCGTCGAAGCGGGACCCCCACTGCCGCTGCACGGTGAAGTACCCCGTGAGGTCGTCCCGGGCCGCGCCGACGGCCACCACGTACCCCAGCCAGCCCGCCGGCGCCAGCAGGCCGGCCACCCACACCCCGGGTGCCCGGGAGCGCCGTACGAGCAGCGCGTGCAGGGCGGTGACGGACACCGCGGCGGCGACGGCGATCCCGGTGGGCCGGGTCAACCCCGCGACCAGCGCGAGCGAGGCGGCGAGCAGCCAGCGCCCGCGCAGCAGTGCGTACAGCGACCAGGCGGCGAGCGCGACCAGCAGCGGCTCGGTGTAGGCGAGGGTGAGCACCACCGCGTGCGGGGTCGCCGCCCACAGCGCGACCAACAGCAGCGCGACGCGCCGCCCGGCCACCAGCTCCCCGACCCGGTACACGCCGACGGCGGCCACCGCGGCGGCGGTCCAGGAGACCAGCAGCCCGCCCCACTCGCCGCCGCCCGCCAGCCGCACCAGCGCCGGGTACAGCGGGAAGAAGGCGTGGTCGCTCTGCACCAGCCCGGTGACGGGCCAGATCTGGGTGCGGCCGTAGCCGTGCCGGGCGATGGCGAGGTACCAGGCGGAGTCCCAGGAGTGCCCCAGCACCCGTACGGGGCTGCGCCCGGCCCACCAGGCAGCCAGGACCAGCACGGCGGCCCCGGCCCCGCGGACCACCGCGAACACGCCGAGCGCGAGGGCGGCCGAGGGCACCCCGACGGCCCTGACGTCCCGCGGCCGCACGAAAACCGACGTACTGCCCGTCGCCGTCATCTACCCCCGACTTCCCTGCGCTGTGTGAGGAGGCCCATCCGGACCATGAGGAGCCTCGGGCACACTAAGCGCCCCCGCCGCGCACCGGGCGTGAACGGCACCGGAAGCTCCGGTGACATCCCACACGCCGCCGCGCCCGGTCCACCGGCCCTCCGGTCCGGGGCCGCACCCTGCGCGCGGATCCGGTCCGCACCGCGCGGTGGCCCGTCCTCGATGCGCCCGTCAGGACGCCAACCGCTTGAGGCGGGTCACTGCCTCGTCCAGCAGTTCCTTCCGCTTGCAGAACGCCCACCGGACCGCCGAGACGAGCGCCGGCGGGGCGGTGATCCAGCCGACTCCTTCTTCGCACACCCATTCGCGGTTATGCGTCAAGCCCCTCCGCGGGATGTCCGGCGATGCCGGTGAGCCCAAGCGGATCGTGTCCCGGCGGCTCGGTGAAACGGAATGGTCCGCCGTATCCTGCCCGCACACGGGAAGGAGCCGTCCATGAGCGCCGACGCGATCATGCACACCGAGTTCCCCAAGGGGTACGTGGTGCTGTTCGGAGCTGACGGAAAAGTGATCACGACCCCGCAGAGCGAAGAGCACTCCAGCACCATCAGGTCGATGCAGATCGACTCTCTCGCACTCGGTCGTCACGCGAAGGTCACCTCGAACGTCTACATCGACTTCCCCGCCGACGAGAACTCCGCTCCCGATCTCGCGATCCTTCGCGCGGACGCCCGCCGCGAAGGCAAGCGCTACAGCTTCGAAGACGTCCTGCTGATCTCCGAGGTCGTCTCGACCTCCTCCGCTCGCAAGGACTACGACGACTGCACCGCGAAGTACGGCCGCTACGGCATCCCGATCTACCTGGTGGTGGACCCCTACGCTCAGGAAGTCGTCCTCCACACCCAGCCGACCGGCACCGGTTACATCGCGGCGCACACCCACAAGTACGGCACCGGCAAGCTCCCCATCCCGCTGGCCGACGGCCGCACCTTCACGCTCGACCTCGACGAACTCCCGCGTCCGGAGCCCGAGGCCGACGCCCGCTGATTCCGGCCGCGACGGGGCGGGTACCGTGCCACCGTAAGGACCGCTGCGGACAGGTGGGATGGGTTGCATGCGGATGAGGTTCGAGCCCGAGGCCGAGGAGGAGTTCGAGGCGGCGCGTGGGCTGCTGGTCGATCGCCTGGCCCGGTGGGCCGGGGAACAAGGGCAGCCGGTGGACGGGTTCACGGCCGAGGCGATTCTGGACTACCGGCACGGAGCGACCGCCGACGGCCGACTGGGGCTGTGGGAGCCGCGCCACGTGGAGGAGCTCCTGCTCACTTGGCTGCCCCAGAACGTCACTGAACTCCCCGGGGAGGAACGCTCCGACGCCCCGGGCACACTGCGCACGCTGCTGCGCTATCTGCACGCGGCGCAGTTGGCGGACCCGCGAGGCCCCGTACTCCAGGATTCCCTTGCCACGGTCGGCGAATTCGCGGAGCGGCACCCGGTGGCGATGGCGGACCGCACCCGCTGGGGTCCCGCGAAGTTCTGGGCGATGACGGCCGCCGAGCACGGCGTGGACGTCCGGGACGGGGCGGCGCTGCAGCGCTTCGCGGACCGGGCGCGGCGCGGAGCGGTCGCCTATGACGAGCAGGCCCTCGACGCGATCATGGAACGGCGGCTGACCGGCCGCGCGCTGTCCGGCTCGGCCCGCGCCGAGCCGCAGCTACCCGTCGCGCTGCCCGAGGACGACGAACTGCGCCGGAGGGCAGAGGCGTCGAAGACGGTGGCGCAGTTGCGCGGACTCACCGAGTGGGCGGGACGGGACGGCCGCCCTGTGACGGCGACGGGCCGGCTGCGGATGGCCGATGCCCGAGACCTGGTGGACGTACTCGGCACCGGGGACAAGACCGACGGGGTGCGCTCATCGGCCGACCTGCCGCGGCTGGGACTGCTGGTGGAGTGGGCGAAGAAGGCGCGGCTGGTCCGGGTGGCCAAAGGGCGTCTGTACGCGGTGGCCAAGGCCCGGCCGGTACTGTCCGACCCGCTTCAGCTGTGGCTGCGCGCCTTCGACGCGTGCTTCGAACTGAGACAGCCCCTCCTCGGGGCGCGTAGCGGCTGGCAGGTCGAGTCGATGCTCTTCGACGTCTATGAGGACGTCCTGCCGGATGTGCTGAACACGCTCTACAGCCTGCCGTACCCGATGCCCTGGCCGCGGCTGCGCGACACGGTGCACCTGGCCTATCGGACCTCCTTCCAGCTCGACGGAGGGTCGGACCTCCAGCACGGGATGTGGTTGGAGCACGCCGACCGGGACCTGCGCAGGGTGCTCGACCTGCTGGACGACCTGGGCGCGATCGAGCGTGACCGGGGAATGGCCGACCCGGTGTTCCTCGATGTCGACCTCGCCGACGCCGGACCTGAGCTGACCGCCGGCATGCCGCCGGAGCTCGCGGAACTGCTGGGCGCCGCAGGGGCGACACCGGACCCGATGGCGCGGGAGCGGGCCGACCGGCGGCGGGAAGAGCTGACCGCAGGGCCGGTCGAACTCATCCGTCTCACCGAGCTCGGCACCCGGGCTGTGCGGCAGCGACTGCTGGCCGTCGGCAGGGACGCACCGCTGATCGGTGAACTGGCCCAGGCGTCGGCGACCGGCCTGCTGGGCGTGCTGGCCGAGGAGTACCCGCCGGATGCCGCCCGGGTGGAATTGGCCGGCTGGATCGCGGCCCGCGGCGAGCGAGAGGCGGCACTGCGGCAACTGACCGCCGCGGTAAGAGTCATGGCTTTCCGCACGCGCGCACAGGCGATGCTCGGCGTGCTGCTCACCGCGCTGCCGGACGGCGAGGGCGAGCAGCTGTTGCGCGTGCTGCGCCGCGATCCCCAGCTCGCGCCGCTGGCACTGAACACGTTGGCGCAGCATGAGCTGCTGTCTCCGGCGGACATGACCGATGCCGAGCATCTGCTGGTGCTGGCCGAGAACCTGCTCCAGCTCGTGGAGCTGGCGGGCGGATCGGGCGGCGCCGAGGAGACGCTGCGCGCCCAGGGCCCGGAGGTCAGGGACGCGATCGCCGCCGCGTCGGACTCCGCGCACCCTGACCGGGCCGGTCTGGAAGAGCTGAGCCGGCTGGCTGCCCGGACACTACGCGTTCCCGCCGCCCGTCCCGGCCGCGCCCACAAGCGGGCGCGCCCCGCCGGCAGAAGCGGCCGCAAGCGGCGCCGCTGACCGGCGGCGGCATCGGACAGGGGCCGCCGGTGCCGAGGAGACCGGCACCGGCGAGGAGCTGGGCAGCGGGTGGCTCCCGGCACCGTACGTCCTTGACTGGGTATGCCGCCTGGCGTTCAGGACGCGAGGCCGCGAAGGCGGTTGACTGCCTCGTGGAGGACGCCGTCCTTCTTGCAGAAGGTGAAGCGGACCTGGGTGCGGCCGGTGTCGGGGTCGTCGTAGAAGACGGAGTTGGGGATGGCGACGACGCCGCAGCGTTCGGGGAGGGTGCGACAGAAGGCGTGGGCGTCCTTCTCGCCGAAGGGGGTGATGTCGGTGGTGATGAAGTAGGTGCCCTCCGGCTGGTAGACCTCGAAGCCGGCCGCCCGCAGGCCGTCGCCGAGCAGGTCGCGCTTGCGCTGCAGGTCGGCACGGAAGCCGTCGAAGTACGAATCGGGGAGGTGGAGAGCTTCGGCGACGGCGTACTGGAAGGGGCCCGCGCTGACATACGTCAGGTACTGCTTTGCGGTCCGGACCGCGGAGACGAGCGGGCCGTCCGCCATGACCCAGCCAACCTTCCATCCGGTGAAGGAGAAGGTCTTGCCGGCGGAGGAGATGGAGACGGTGCGCTCGCGCATGCCGGGGAAGCCCGCCAGGGGGAGGTGGGAGCCCTCGAAGACCAGGTGCTCGTACACCTCGTCGGTGACGACCAGCAGATCGCGCTCGACGGCCAACTCGGCGATCGCGGCGAGCTCGCCGGAGGTGAGGACGGTGCCGGTCGGGTTGTGCGGGGTGTTCAGCAGGAGCAGCCGGGTGCGCGGGGTGACGGCGGCGCGCAGTTCGTCCAGGTCGAGGACGAAGGCCCCGCCGTGCGGGCGCAGGGTGACGGGGACGCGGGTGGCGCCGGCCATCGCGATGCAGGCCGCGTAGGAGTCGTAGAACGGCTCCAGGGCGATGACCTCGTCGCCCGGCTCCAGGAGGGCGAGCAGGGAGGCGGCGATGGCCTCGGTGGCGCCCGCGGTGACCAGGACCTCGGTCTCGGGGTCGTAGCCGAGGCCGTAGAAGCGCTGCTGGTGCGAGGCGATCGCGGTGCGCAGCTCCGGGACGCCGGGACCGGGCGGGTACTGGTTGCCGAGGCCGGTGAGGACCGCGCGGGAGGCCGCCTCGGCGATCTGCGCCGGACCGTCGGTGTCGGGGAAACCCTGGCCCAGGTTGATCGACCCGGTGCGTGCCGCCAGCGCCGACATCTCAGCGAAGATCGTCGTGCCGAAGGCCGCCAGCCGGCGGTTGAGGAAGGGGCGGTCGCTGCCCGCGGGTGCGCTCATGGGCGCCATCCTGCGTGCAACCTCTGGACTTGCTCAAGTGTGCTTTGGGCCGCGCGGGCCGGGGGCATCCCCCCTTCACGCGGGACGCGGGGATCCCGCTCCCCGGAGGACCGGGGCGTGAGAGAGGGGCGGACATGGAGTTCGTCGCGATAGCGGTGGTGATCGGGGTGCTGTTCGTGCTCCTCGTCAGGGGGGTCGCGCGCAAGCCGGCGGGACGCGGCTCGCGGACGTACCGGACGAGCCGCGGCCAGAGCAGCTCGTGGGTGGGCGACTCGGGCTCGTCCGGCTGCGGGTCGTCCTCGTCGTGCGGGTCGTCGTCCTCGTGCGGAGGCGGGGGCGGCGGAGGGGGCGGGGGGTGCGGCAGCAGTTGACGGGGCAAACGGCGCCGTCCTGACGTGGGCGTCCGAGGCCCGTTTCCCCCGGGCGCCCCGTGCGTTGTCCGTGCAGCGCGACGCGCGGGACGCAACCTGTTGAACACGTGAACTGCGAAGCCCCCGGGGGGATGTAAACCCCGTCAAGTTGGGTAAAAACGCTGTGAGTGCCGTGCCTTTCATGATTCCCTCGGTTGAGTAGACCAGTCCTCGGACCTCCCTGGACTTCCTGTGGACCCGTGCCGGTGTCCCCCCACCCGTGCTTGCTACCGCTGGCGGGCCCCGGCCCCTCTCCCTCGCGCGTTTGCGGAGCCGACTCATGCTCACGACCCTCCAGACCTCCTACACCGACACGCGTGCCGCCGATCTCGCCTGGGCCCTGGGTCGGGACCGGCTGCCCGCCCTGGCCGTACTGAACCTCGAGCTTTCTGGTGCGAAGGTCGAGTTGCGCCTGCTCGGGGCCTCCCATCAGGTTCTGCTGGAGGAGCGGGACGTGCTCTGTTCGGAGACGGTCGCCTGCATGCCCGGCAGCAGTACGCCGCTGCCGCTCGGCGTGGCGAAGCGGGTGGGCGACTGCGAGTACGAGTTCGCCGCACGGGTCGAGACCCTGTCCCGGGGATCGTTCGCGGGGCGGGCGCAGGAGCTGCTCGCCCTGGTGGCCGATCACCCAAACGGGCTCGCGGGGACGTTTCCGGGAAGTCCGCACGCCTTCACCGCCATGCTCGCCCAGCGGTACGAGGGCCAGGTGCGGTGGCGCACCTGGCACGCCTACCCGCAGGAGGGGCAGTTGGTGGTCACCCGCACGCGGGTCGGGATCCGGATGGGAGCCGCGGCGCCGGCTCTGGAATCGCCGGCCCTGCTCTAGGCCATGCGGGGGAGGGCCGTTCGGGCGCGGCGGGTCCTGGCGGAGCCCCGTGGCGCGAGGCGCGCGGTGTGGTTACGCCAACCGGCCGAATCGGTGCGCCACTTGCACCCATGTGGGTGACCGGATGCGAGTGGGCGGTGACGTACGGTTCGCTGCATGATCGACCGTTCCGTCCCGCGCCGGGTCCTCCCGGCTCCGGAGCCGGGAGGCGCCGCGACCGTTCCGGTGGCGCTGCCCGTACGGCCCCGGACCGGCCGACTCCTGGTCCTGGCCACCGTGTTCGTCTGCGCCGCCTGCGGGCTGGTGTACGAGCTGGAGCTCCTCGCCCTGGGCACCTACCTCATCGGCGACTCCGTCACCCAGGCGTCGGTCGTCCTGTCCGTCATGGTCTTCGCCATGGGCGTCGGCTCGCTGCTCGCCAAGCGCCTGCGGCACCGGCCCGCCCTCGGCTTCGCCGTCATCGAGGCCGGCCTCGCCTGTCTCGGCGGCCTCTCCGCCATGGCGCTCTACGCGAGTTTCGCCTGGCTGGGGGAGTCCCGACCAGCGCTCGTCGCGTTCTCGTTCGCCATCGGGATGCTCATCGGCGCGGAGATCCCGCTGCTGATGGTCCTCATCCAGCGCATCCGCAGACAGGACGCGGGCGGCGCCGTCGCCGACCTGTTCGCCGCCGACTACGTGGGCGCCCTCGTCGGAGGCCTCGCCTTCCCGTTCCTGCTGCTGCCGATGCTCGGTCAGCTCACCGGCGCCATGGTCACCGGCACCGTCAACGCCGTCGTCGGCGGCGGGCTGGTCCTGTGGCTCTTCCGCCGTGACCTGAGCCGGCGGAGCCGCTGGCTGCTCGTCGCCGCGAACCTGACCGTCCTCGTCGTCCTGGCCTCCGCGACCGTCCTCGCCGACGACTTCGAGCGGTTCGCCCGGCGTGCCGTCTACGGATCCGAGGTGCGGGTCGCCGTCCGGACCGGCGTGCAGGAGCTGGTGCTCACCGGGCCCGCGACCGGCTCCCCGCGCTCCCTCGACCTGTACCTCGACGGACGGCTGCGGGTCAGCGGCTACGACGAGTACCGCTACCACGAGGCCCTGGTGCACCCCGCGATGACCGGCCCGCACGCCCGGGTGCTCGTCCTCGGCGGCGGCGACGGGCTCGCCGCCCGCGAGGTCCTCCGCTACCGGGATGTCGCCTCCGTCACCGTCGTCGAGGTCGACCCCGGCGTGGTCAGCCTCGCCCGCACCGACCCCATGCTGTCCGCGCTCAACGCCGGGGTGTACGCCGACCCGCGCCTGGTCGTCGTCAACGAGGACGCCTTCCGCTGGCTGCGCGGCCCCGCCGCGAACGACCGCTTCGACGTGATCGTCTCCGACCTGCCGGATCCCGGCATCGCCCCCAGCACGAAGCTGTACTCGCAGGAGTTCTACGGACTGGCCGCACGGGCGCTGGCCCCCGGAGGCCGGATGGCCGTGCACGCCGGACCGATGACCGCGCGCCCCCGTACGTACTGGACCGTCGACTCCACGCTCCGCGCGGCGGGCCTGCGTACCGCCCCGTACAGCGCCGGCGGCCGCCTCACGGGCTTCGCCGCCGGCCCCGACCGCAGCCCCTCCGGCGGGACCGGCGCGCCACCGCAGGACTGGGGCCTCGTCCTGGCCGCCCGCGACCAGCAGCCCCGGCTGCGCGTGGACGGCGAGACGCCCGCGCTGAGCTCGCTGACCACCGGTTCCCTCCAGGACGCGGCGCGCGACGCCGAACGCACCCGACTGAGCGGACTTCCGCCCTCGACGCTGCCGCATCCGCGGTATTCGTGACCCGGTGCGGTCCAGGCCGTAGGCTCGATCGCATGGAGCATCAGGTGTTCGTCCCGGTCCCGGCAGACGACCTCCGCGCCGTGCTGCGCGACCCCGCACGGGTGGCCCGGTGCGTGCCGGGACTCCAGCAGGACGCAGACACCGGCGTCGGCCCGCTGTCCGGCCGGCTCAAGGTCCGGGCCGGCGGGAGCACCGTGACCTATCGGGGGTCCGCGGCCGTCACCGAGCGGGACCCCGACCACTTCACCTTCGAGGGCGAGGGCACCGAGGTGCGGGGCAGCGGCACCGTGACGTTCTCCCTCGGCCTGCGTCTGACGCCGGCACCGGACGGGACCCGGCTGGACTTCTCCGCCCACGCCACCGCCGACGGGCGGGCCGCCTCCTTCGACCCCGCGGCTGCGGCCACCGCCCTGCGCAGGCTGTTCGACCGGGCCGCCGGCCAACTGGCCGCCGGGTCCGCGGTGAGCGGTCCCGTCGCCGATCCCGTTGCCGAGACCGAGGCCGAGGACGCCGATGGTGTGGAGGGACCCCAAGGCGACGTCACCGAGGTCAGCGCCACTGTCTTCGAGACCGAGGTGCCGCCCCCGTCCCTGGACCCTGCCGTGGACCCGTTCCTGGCCGGCGGGTTCGAGGACCTCGGAGCGGCCGGTGCCCCGCGGCCGCCGGCCGAGGCCGCCCACGCCCGCCGCACCATGATCGGCCGCAGTGCCGAGGAGGTGGACCACGCGCCCCCACGCGGCCGGTACGCTCCGGTTCCCGCCCCGGCCGCCACCGCGACCGGCGACAGCCTGCGCTGGATCGCCCCGGCTGCGGCGCTCGCACTCGCCTCCGCCGTCGTCATCGGCCGCGCCCTGCGTCGCCGCCGCTGACCCGCGGCCCCCGCCGCGGTGCGTGCGGTCTCGGGCTCTGCCGTCGGCGTCACGCCCTGGCCGGGACGCCCGGGTGCGGCGCGTACCCGGGCGTTTCCTGCGCCGTGGCGTGCACCCACCGGACACTGCGGCCCTGACCGGTGCACCTGCGGTGACGTGGCCGAGCACTACTAGGGTCGACTGCATGAGTACGCAACTGAGCGCCGGCGGCACCGAGGTGACTGTCGACCAGGAGAACGGCTGCCGGATCAGCAGCCTGCGCATCGACGGAACCGAGCTGCTGCGCCAGGGGCCCCGGTACGGAGCCTTCCCGATGGTGCCGTGGTGCGGCCGGATGAAGGACGGCCGGTTCCACAACGGTGCGACCGTGCACCAGATGCCCCTCGACCACCCGCCGCACGCCCTGCACGGCCTCGGCCGGGACGCGTCGTGGCGGCCGGCCGGCGCCACCGCCACCGAGGCCGCCTTCGTCTACGACCTCGCCGACCCGTGGCCGACGCCCGGCCGGGTCACCCAGGTCGTCACGCTGACCGAGGACTCACTGACCCTCACCATGGGCGTCGAGACGTACGGGGACTCCTTCCCCGCCCAGGCCGGCTGGCACCCCTGGTTCCTGCGCAGCCTCGGAGGTCAGGACGTCGAGATCTCCTTCGACCCCGCCTGGCAGGAGGAGCGCGGGGCCGACCACCTGCCCACCGGACAGCGCATCGACCGCCGGCCCGGTCCCTGGGACGACTGCTTCGGCATGCCCGACGGGGTCGACGTCACCCTCACCTGGCCCGGTGCGCTGGAACTACGCGTCACCAGCAGGTCCGAATGGGTGGTCGTCTACGACGAGCAGGCCGAAGCCGTCTGCGTCGAGCCCCAGTCCGGTCCGCCGAACGGGATCAACACCGCTCCGCGCCTGGTCACCCCCGTCGACCCGCTGGAGGTCTCCACGACCTGGACGTGGCGGCGCCTCGTCTAGCCCGCAACTAAGCTCGTCGCCATGAGTGACGTCAACGAAGTCATGCCGTCGGGCACGCGCGATGCGCTTCTGCAGCAGATCAAGGACAAGGCCGTCGTGCACGGCAAGGTGATCCTCTCCTCCGGCCGGGAGGCCGACTACTACATCGATCTCCGCCGGATCACCCTCGACGGCGAGGCGGCCCCGCTGGTCGGCCAGGTCATGCTCGACCTCACCGCCGAGCTCGACTACGACTGCGTCGGCGGCCTGACCCTCGGTGCCGACCCGGTCGCCACCTCGATGCTGCACGCCTCCGCCGCGCGCGGTCAGCGCCTGGACGCCTTCGTCGTCCGCAAGGCGCAGAAGGCGCACGGCATGCAGCGCCGCATCGAGGGCGCCGACGTGAAGGGCAGGCGCTGCCTGGTGGTCGAGGACACCTCGACCACCGGCGGTTCCCCGCTGACCGCCGTAGAGGCCGTCCGCGAGGCCGGCGGCGAGGTCGTCGCCGTCGCCACGATCGTCGACCGCGGCGCGGCCGACGCGATCGCCGAGGCGGGCCTGCCGTACCTCACCGGCTACCGCCTCGAGGACCTCGGCCTGTCCTGACCGGCCACCGCGACAACTGGCGCCAAGGGTCCCCCGACCTCTTGAGGTGGGTCTGACCTGGCTTTTCATCGCGTCCCGGGATGTTTCACGTGAAACATCCCGGGACGTTCCCGCCTGACGCGAGACCGGCGGGCTGGACCCTTGCGCGGAGTCTGGAAAGATAGGCGCGACGATGACGTCGCCCCCAGGTCAGGGCCCGCAATAAGCACACTTCCCGCACACCCAAGGAGCGGACAGATGCCCATCGCAACCCCCGAGGTCTACAACGAGATGCTCGACCGGGCGAAGGCAGGCAAGTTCGCCTACCCGGCCATCAACGTGACCTCGTCCCAGACCCTGCACGCCGCGCTGCGGGGCTTCGCGGAGGCCGAGAGCGACGGCATCATCCAGATCTCCACCGGTGGTGCGGAGTTCCTGGGTGGCCAGCACAACAAGGACATGGTCACCGGCGCGGTCGCCCTGGCCGAGTTCGCGCACATCGTCGCCGCCAAGTACGACATCACCGTCGCCCTGCACACCGACCACTGCCCCAAGGACAAGCTGGACGGCTACGTACGTCCGCTCCTGGACATCTCCGCCGAGCGCGTCGCCCGCGGTCAGAACCCGCTCTTCCAGTCGCACATGTGGGACGGCTCCGCCGAGACCCTGGCCGACAACCTGGCGATCGGCCAGGAGCTGCTCGCCAAGGCCGTCGCCGCGAAGATCATCCTTGAGGTCGAGATCACCCCGACCGGTGGCGAGGAGGACGGCGTCAGCCACGAGATCAACGACGAGCTGTACACCACCGTCGAGGACGCCATCCGTACCGCCGAGGCCCTGGGCCTGGGCGAGAAGGGCCGCTACCTGCTGGCCGCCTCCTTCGGCAACGTCCACGGCGTCTACAAGCCGGGCAACGTCGTGCTGCGCCCCGAGCTCCTGAAGGACCTCCAGGCCGGTGTCGCCGAGAAGTTCGGCAAGGCCTCGCCGTTCGACTTCGTCTTCCACGGCGGTTCGGGTTCCACGGCCGAGGAGATCGCCACCGCGCTGGAGAACGGCGTGGTGAAGATGAACCTGGACACCGACACCCAGTACGCCTTCACCCGCCCGGTCGTGGACCACATGTTCAGCAACTACGCGGGCGTTTTGAAGGTCGACGGCGAGGTCGGCACCAAGTCGAAGTACGACCCGCGCACCTGGGGCAAGGCCGCTGAGGCGGGCATGGCTGCGCGCGTCGTCGAGGCGTGCGCGGACCTGCGCTCTGCCGGCACCCGGATCAAGTAGTCCGCCGCCGCTGAGGCGGCAGCAGTCGCACCCCCAGGGCCCGGCCTCCGTCCCACGACGGAGGCCGGGCTTCGGGCTGCCCGCCCCTCTACTTCAGCTCGGCGTACGCCTCGGCGCTGCTGTCGTTCAGGAACTGCCAGCACCTCTCCGTCTCGCTCTTCTCGTCGATCGCGCCGGCGGCGCGAGCGAGGGCGGCGAGGCAGCGCAGGAACCCGCGATTGGCCTGGTGGTCCCAGGGGATGGGGCCGTGCCCCTTCCACCCGGCCCGGCGCAGCGCGTCCAGACCGCGGTGGTAGCCGGTGCGCGCGTACGCGTACGACTCGACCACCCGACCGGCCTCGAAGGCCTCGTCGGCGAGCATCGCCCAGGCGAGCGAGAACGTGGGGTCCTTCGCCACCACTTCGGCCGGCGACAGGGACCCCTCGCTGAGCAGGCGGTACGCCTCTTCGTTCTCCGGGAGGTACGTCGGCTCCGGGCCGCCGAGCAGGTTCTTGTGCATCGTCATGGAAGCAGTCTGCCACTCGGGGACCGGGGGACGATCGGAGAGCAGACCCCGTGCAACGGTGAGGACCGGACCCGGAAGCTCGGGGGGCAAGGCCCGGCAGGTCATCGACTTCGGGTCCACCCACGACGGCACGGGGCCGGGCGGCGAGTCCGTCGGGGCCTTCCGCAAGGACGCCAAGGCTTCATGCGTACGGTCTGACGGCCCCGGGCGTGCTCGCACGCACGGGCAAGCGGGCTGCACCCGCACACGCCTTGCACGAATCCTTTGAGTTGAGGAGCGAACGATCACATGCTGTTGCTGGAATTCGCGCTGCATTCCCTGATGGACCTGGCGCTGTGGATCGGTGGCAAGGGGCTCGACCGGGCCCGTTCCGCACGCCGCGTCGCCGCGTTTCGGCGCGGTGAGCCGGTCACCCTGCGCTGCCGGTACCGTACGGGCGCCAGGGCATCTGGGATGCAACCCGGGAAGATAACGCTGCTCCGCTCCGCAGCGGTCCTGGACGGGCCCGGTGCGAAGGCGCTGCGGCTGGCCGGACCGTCCGACGCGGCGATCGGTGGCGGCCGCGGCGGAACTGCGCTGACCTGCAACACCATCCAGGGGGAGAAGGCCGAACTGTTGGTTCTCACCTGGGATTCCACCATGGTCGGGATCATTGCGGAGTCGATCGACGCGGGGGCCTGAGCCCGCTGAGCGGACCTGGTGGGCCGACTTTCCCCCCACCGGATCCCGGAGAGATCGGCCAGGCGGGCCCGTGGCACAGACCTCGTCCGGGTCAGGAGATCCGGGCCGGCGGGGCCCACGCTGGACAAGAGGGCCACCTGGAGGACGATCAGGTGGTCGCCCCACGTCACCGGTGAAGCGTCGCCAGTGCTGCCGGCCCGCAGGGGCTCCGAAGAGGGCCGATCCGGCGCCCGGGGGGACGCGGTGGCGCGTGGCAAGGGCCGCCTCCGTGAACAGGGCGGCGGGGCCAGCCACAGGTGGCCGTGCGCCGCAGTGCTCGCCCGGCCGTGTTCCGTGCGGTCCCGCACCGAGCCCCCGGGTACGGCGGAGGGGCGGCACCGGGTCCGTCTCCCGGTCGGCCGAGGCTGCGACCGGGTGCCGCACGGCGGGCGGCGGGACGTGGCACGCGGACCGGGTATGTGGTCTGCGTCACTCTCCGCTGGAGCGCCGGCGCGCCGGGGTCCTATGATGCGGGCAGGGGACCGGGGCTCCACTCACCTCACGGAAGGAGCGGACCGCTACCCGGAAGCACGTGTCGAGGAGACAGCGATGTCGAACACCCTTGATGCCTCCGGAGTCGGCGGGGACACCCCGAACCTCGACTTCGACGGCACGACCCCGTACGAGGACTACGTCCAGGCGGACGTCCTCACCCACCTCCAGCACCTCCGCTCGGACGACCCGGGCGAGATGGTCTTCCTGGTCACGACCCAGGTCATGGAGCTGTGGTTCACGGTCATCGTCCACGAGTGGGAAACCGCCGCGAAGGCTCTGAGCGAGGACCGCATCCCGGTCGCAATGGATGCGCTGAAACGTTCCCTCCGTGAATTGGAGGCCCTCAACGCCTCCTGGCGCCCGCTCGCCCAGCTCACCCCGGCGCAGTTCAACGCCTACCGAGGCGCCCTCGGCGAAGGTTCCGGATTCCAGTCGGCGATGTACCGCCGGATGGAGTTCCTGCTCGGCGAGAAGTCCTCCTCCATGCTGGTCCCGCACCGCGGCGCGCCGCGTGTCCACGCGGAGCTGGAGAAGGCCCTCCAAGAGCCCAGCCTCTACGACGAGGTGTTGCGCCTGCTGGCCCGCCGCGGCCTGCCGGTACCGGAGTCGGTCCTCAACCGGGACCTCTCGCTGCGCTACGAGGCCTCGGCCGAGGTCGAGGCCGTCTGGACCGGCCTGTACGCCGCCCCGGAGCTGCACGCGGACCTCCACCGGCTCGGCGAGGTCCTCACCGATGTCGCCGAGCTCGTCTGGCGCTGGCGCAACGACCACCTGGTGGCCACCCGACGCGCGATGGGCGCGAAGACCGGAACGGGCGGCTCGGCCGGTGTGACCTGGCTGGAGAAGCGCGCGACGAAGAACGTCTTCCCGGAGCTCTGGACGGCGCGCAGCCATGTCTGACATCCGGTCCGACCTGCGGACCCGTGCGGCCGAGCTGGACGCCGCCGACGAGCTGGCCACACTGCGCGAGCGCTTCACCCTGCCCGACGGGGTCGTCTACCTCGACGGCAACTCGCTCGGGGCGCTGCCCGCCGGTGTGGCCGCGGCCACCGCCGACGTCGTCGCCCGGCAGTGGGGCGAACTGCTCATCCGCTCGTGGGACGAGAGCGGTTGGTGGACCGCGCCCGAGCGGATCGGTGACAAGATCGCCCCGCTGATCGGCGCCGCTCCCGGCCAGGTGGTCGTGGGTGACTCCACCAGCGTCAACCTCTTCAAGGCGCTGGTCGGCGGTGCCCGCCTCGCCGCCCCCGGCCGGACCAGGCTGCTGGTCGACTCGGCGACGTTCCCCACCGACGGCTACATCGCGCAGTCGGCGGCCCGGCTGACGGGCCTGACCGTCGTCCCGGTCGACCCCGCGCAGGCGGTGGAGGCGATCGACGCCGACACCGCCGTGGTTCTGCTCAACCACGTCGACTACCGCAGCGGTCGGCTCCACGACCTGCCGGCCCTCACGGCGGCGGCCCGCGCCGCCGGGGCGGTCGCGGTCTGGGACCTCTGCCACTCCGCGGGCGCCCTGCCCGTGGGCCTCGACGCGCACGGTGTCGACCTGGCGGTCGGGTGCACGTACAAGTACCTCAACGGCGGCCCCGGCGCCCCCGCGTACCTGTACATCGCAGCTCGCCACCAGGACGCCTTCGACTCCCCCCTCCCCGGCTGGAACGGCCACGCGGATCCGTTCGCGATGACCCCGGCCTACGAGGCGGCGCGGGGCGCGACCCGCGGCCGCGTCGGCACCCCGGACATCCTGTCCATGCTGGCGCTGGAGGCGGCGCTCGACGCCTGGGACGGAGTCGCCGTCGAGGCCGTGCGCGCCAAGTCCCTCGCCCTGACCGATTTCTTCCTCGCGTGTGTGGCGGCGTACGTCCCGCAGGGCCTGGTGGAGTCGGTCACCCCGGCCGAGCACGAGTGCCGCGGCAGCCAGGTCTCGCTGCGGACCGACAACGCCCGGAAGGTCATGGGGGAGCTCATCGCCCGGGGCGTCATCGGCGACTTCCGCGCACCCGACGTCCTGCGCTTCGGCTTCACACCGCTCTACGTCGGTTTCGCCGACGCCGAGCGTGCGGCGCGCACGCTGGGTCACATTTTCGGGTGAAGCGGTAGCGAAACGTCACATCGCAGGGCGGGCGGGGCCAATGCTCCGTCCGCCCGGCCGTATTCCGGTCCCAGCACGGAACAGGCTGTTCCAGACTGATACGGTCCCGCTCTGCCGGAACACCGGAACATCTGTCCCCGCTGTCCCACGCGTTACCGAGAGGTTGAGCCGATGACGGACCCCGCCGCCGTGGAACGGGACGCCGCCGAGGCCGCCTCGGCCTTTGCCCATCCGGCGGTCGCACCGGACGCGACGGCCGCGTACGGCGAACACCCCGACCACGTCGTCGACTTCTACGCCCCGCGCGGCGAGACCCCGGGCCCGGCCCCGCTGGTGGTGGTCCTGCACGGCGGGGCATGGCGGGCCCCCTACGACAGGCAGCACGTCACCCCCTTCGCCGACTTCCTGGCCCGAAGCGGTTTCGCCGTCGCCAACATCGAGTACCGGCGCGGAAGTTCCCTGCCCCACCAGGACGCCGAGGGGCCAGTGGCCGGGCGCTGGCCGGAGACGTTCGACGACGTCGCCGCCGCGATGGACGCCCTGCCGGGGCTCGTCGCCACCGCCCTGCCGCAGGCCGACGTCCGTCGCGTGGTCGTCACCGGTCACTCGGCGGGCGGCCACCTCGCGCTGTGGGCCGCGGCCCGGCACGTGCTCCCGCCCGGCTCGCCGTGGCGGCTGCCCGCCCCGCCGATGCTGCGCGGGGTGGTGGCGCTGGCGCCGATCGCGGACTTCGCGGTGGCGGAGGAACTGGGCGTGTGCGGCGGGGCGAGCGCGCAGCTGCTGGGCGGCGCGGACCACTGGCACGAGCGCATGCCGTCGGCCGACCCGGCGTCGCTGCTGCCGACGGGCATCGCCACGGCGGTGGTTCAGGGCCGCGACGACATCGTGGTCCCGCAGCAGGTGGCCGAGGCGTACGTGGTGGCGGCCGCGAAGGCCGGCGAGATGGTCGGGCTGACCCTGCTCGACGGGGTCGGCCACTTCCCGCTGATCGACCCGGCGGCGGACGCCTGCGCGGTGGTGGCGGAGGAGATCTCCCAGCTGGCCTGGTAGCGGCCCGGCTGCGTCGGGGCGTGCCGCGGCGGCCGGTCGGGGAGCGCCGGACGGCCGGAGCGTCGGGCCGGTCCGTGGGGCATAGGGGTCGGTTCAGGGTGGAAACGCGCCAACTCCCTTGGATCGCACATTTATTCGCCATCCAGGGGGTGAAGATCTGTGTACGCTGGAGCCCAGACCTGAGCACGTTCAAAAATGGGGGGATCGGTGCGCAGTCGCCGTCTCGTAGTTTCCGTTGCCGTCATCGCGGCCACCATCGGCTTTGCGCCGGGCATCGCCCAGGCCGCCGGGCCCGTCGCGCCCGGGCCCGTCGCGCCCGGGCCCGTCGCGCCCGGGATGGGTGCGCCGGCCGTCGACCTGGCCAAGGTCGCGGCGCCGGGCCTGAAGACCTTCAGCAGTCCCGCGGAGCGCTCCGTCCGCAAGGCTCTGCCCGGTGCCAAGAGCGGGGTCGCCGCCCAGCAGGCGGCCGGTAACCCTGACCTGGCCCTCGTCCTGAACGCCACGGCCACCACCGCGCACGCGTTCGACCTGGAGACCACCATCGTCAGCGCCGACTCCGCGCTGAAGGTCACCGTCGACTGGGGCGACGGGAGCGCCCCCGACGGCATGGACGCCCACGGCTCGACGCTGCTGAAGAACAGTCACACCTACGCGAAGCTCGGCCAGTACACCGTCAGGGTTGCCGTGACGGACCCGGCCAACCAGGCCGAGGTCGTCAACGAGTTCCAGATCATGACCGCCGGCTCGGACTTCGTCGCGCACACCCCGACCCGCCTGCTGGACACCCGCGACGGCACCGGCGCGGTCCGGGGCAAGGTCCCCGCGTACGGCTCGACCCGGGTGAAGGTCGGCGGCAACGGGACCATCCCGGAAGGCGTCACCGCCGTCGCCCTCAACGTGACCGTCACGAACACCACCAGCGGCGGACACGTCACGGCGTTCGCCGAGGGCACCGACCGGCCGACGACCTCGAACGTCAACTTCGAGGCGGGCCAGTCCGTTCCGAACCTGGTCATCGTGCCCGTCGGCAAGAACGGCTACGTGGAGCTCGCCAACCGCGGTTCGGCGTCCGTGGACCTGATCGCGGACGTGACCGGCTACTTCACGCACGCCGACGCGGCCGGCTACACGCCGATGGCGCCGGTCCGGTTCGTCGACACCCGTGAGGGCCTCGGCACCGCCCGGGGCCAGCTGCAGGGCCAGAAGACCTTCGGCACGAAGATCAGCGGCCTGCGCGGAGTGCCGGCAGGCATCACCGCCGTGGCGCTGAACGTGACCGTGACCAACCCGAGGGAGGCCGGGCACCTGTCCGTCTTCCCGGGCGGCGGGAGCGTCCCGATCACGTCCAACCTGAACTTCACCGCGGGCCAGACCGTCGCGAACGCCGTGATCGTGCCGGTCGGCCCCGACGGCACCATCGACGTCCGCAACGGCGCCTGGGCCGGTACGGACGTCGTCGTCGACGTCGTCGGCTACTACAGCACCCAGAGCAAGGCCGCCTACATGCCGATCACCTCGGTCCGGCTGCTCGACACCCGCGACCCCCGCTGGACGCACGGCCCGATGCAGGGCCGCGGCTACATCTGGCACCCGCTGTCCGTGGACGAGCCCGGCATCGCCGGGTTCGTGCTGAACACCACGGTCACCAACACCGCCGGTGCGGGCTTCCTGTCGGTCGCCCCCGACCCGAACACGCGGGAGCAGTACCGGCTGGGCCGCCAGGTCTTCCCGGACCGCCCCACCGCATCGACGCTGAACTGGACGGCCCGCCGGACCGTCCCGAACCTGGTCCAGGCAGCCGCCGGGAACAACGGCATCGTCGACTACTGGAACCAGGGCTGGGACAACACCGACCTGATCGTCGACATCTTCGGCTACTACGAGAGCAACTGACCCAGCACCGGGCGCCCCGGGCAGGACCTGCCCGGGGCGCTCAGTGTTCGGGCGGTCTCTCGCCGGGGGCCAGGTGCTCCACCAGCTCCGCCAGGTCCTCGCAGACCTGCTCGATCCGCAGCCGTATGGTGTTCTGCTCGGTGACGAGCGCGGCGAGCAGCAGTCCGGTCAGGGCGGCCGCCCCGTTGAGGGCCTGGAGGTTGACCATGAGCTCCAGCAGGCCGTAGTCGACGAACGGTCCGGCGCGGTCGTGCGCCGCCGAAATCGCCAGGACCGAGATCAGCAGGGTGCACGGCGCGCTCCCGGCGAACTGGAAGCGGACCGCCGCCCAGATCAGCAGCGGGAAGACGAGGAAGAGCACGGACAGGTGGCTGCGGGTGGCCACGAGCGTGACGATCACGGACGTGACCGCCAGGGCCGACACCTCGGCCAGCCGGTAGTCGTCCCGGGGCAGCCGGGCCCGGCGCAGGACCAGCAGCAGCGGGGTCAGGACGAGCACCCCCATCGCGTCCCCGACCCACCAGGCCGTCCACACCGGCCAGAACCCGTCCCGGGGCAGATCGCCGGTGAGCACCAGCGTCCAGGTGCCGGCCGTGGCGCTGATCAGCATCGGCAACAGGCCGCCCAGGAAGACGAGCGCCAGTGCGTCCCGGAGCCGGTCCATCGCCGTGCGGTAGCCCACCCGGCGCAACAGCAGGTACGCGCACACCGGCGCGAGCGTGTTCCCCGCGAGGATGCCGAGTTCACTGAGATCGAAATCGCTGATGCGTTCGATGGCGAAGTAGGTGCCCAGGGAGATCCCGGGCCAGACGCGCAGGCCCAGCCAGAGCAGCGCCGCCAGCGCGATGCCGGTGGGCAGCCACAGCGGTGTGACCTGGGCGCCGTCGACGACCACGCTCTGGCGCAGGCCGATCCGCCCGCCGGCGTAGTAGGCGACGGCGACGCCGAGGATCAGCAGGAGCAGTTCGGCCGGACGTCGCCATCCCTCGGTGCGCACCACGTCATCAGACAACAAGCCGGTGGGCCGGGCGGGGCGTGACACGCGCTCCGCGGGGTCACGGGGTCCGGTCAGGGGTCGGGGTCCGGGCACTGCCCCGGGGTGGATCCGGCCGCGTCGTGGCTCAGGACGAGGACCGCGGCGTCGTCCGCGTGGCCCGTCGAATCGGCCACCTTCATCACCTCGGTGGCCAGCTCGGCCGGGTCGCTGCCGGCCGCTTCCCGGACGACCTCGACCACCCGTTCCAGCCCCACTTCGAGCGGGAAGCGCGGGCCCTCGACCACGCCGTCGGTGAGCAGGACGATCGATCCCGCGTGCGTCAGCCGCCGCCGGGTCACCTCGTAGGCCGACCCGGCCACCAGGTTCAGCGGCAGCCCGCCGGTGTCCTCGGTGATGCCGTACCGGCCGTCGACCGTGGCCCAGACCGCGGGGATGTGACCGGCCCGGGAGCTCTCCAGCTCCCAGGTGTCCGGGTCGAAGCGGAGCAGGCTGCAGGTCGCGAAGAGATCGCGGTTCATCGAGAGCAGCACTTCGTTGGCCCGGCTCAGCACCTCACCGGGATCGACGACCACGGCCGCCACGGCCCGCAGACAGATTCTGACCTGGCCCATGAACGCGGCCGCGTCGACATCGTGCCCTTGGACGTCGCCGATGCAGAAGGCGAGCGCGCCCTCCGGCAGCCGGAAGCCGTCGTACCAGTCGCCGCCGATGTCCAGGCCGTTCCGGGCGGGCGAGTAACGGGCCGCGGTGCGCAGGCCCGGCACGCAGGGCAGCGCGGTGGGCAGCATCTCGCGTTGCAGCGCCTCGGCCAGTTCCACGCGGGCCTGCTGGAGCTCCACGCCCTGGCGTGCCTGTGCGGTCAGTTTTCCGAGCGTGCTCAACAGGTCGGCGCTGGCCACCCGAGGGGGACGGCGCCGGCTCATGGACAGCTCCGACGATGGCGCATCCGTCCCTGCTTCCGCCGCGGAAAGGACCCGCCCATCATATTTCCGCCCACCCGGAACCCGCCTTCCGGGGATCGCCGCGCCCGGGCCTGCCAGGGGTCGGATCCCCCTGGACGCCCGGAATCCACGGGCTTCGTGCG
Source organism: Streptomyces sp. NPDC058880 (assembly GCF_042742535.1). NCBI lineage: Bacteria > Bacillati > Actinomycetota > Actinomycetes > Kitasatosporales > Streptomycetaceae > Streptomyces > Streptomyces sp. NPDC058880. Next base: position 193,214 of record NZ_JBHYMC010000002.1, on the reverse strand, counting down.
ATCCGGAACCGGCCCGGATTAGCGCTCGTGTTCATAAGTGACCGTGTTCGATCATGGAAAGAGCGCAAGGGGATCGGTGCGCAATCGCCGACTCGTGGTCGTCGCTGCCCTGGTGGCGGCTTCCTGTCCGTGCCCCGGACCCGAACCACTGGTCCGACTACCGGAACGGCACGGCGGTGACACCGCCGCGGGCACGCGCCCGTACGTGCGGGAAGGGGCGGGCGCCGTACGGCGCACCGCCCCTTCGTGCCGCTGCGGGCGCTGCCTACAGGAACGAGTTGATCTCGATCGTCTCGGTGCGGCCGGGGCCGACGCCGATCGCGGAGATCGGGGCGCCCGACATCTCCTCCAGGGCCTTCACGTAGGCCTGGGCGTTCGCCGGCAGGTCCGAGAAGGTCTTGGCCTTGGTGATGTCCTCGGACCAGCCGGGGAGGTACTCGTAGATCGGCTTCGCGTGGTGGAAGTCGCTCTGCGAGTAGGGCAGCTCCTCGACGCGCTTGCCGTCGATCTCGTAGGCGACGCAGACCGGGATCTGCTCCCAGCCGGTCAGTACGTCCAGCTTCGTGAGGAAGAAGTCGGTGAGGCCGTTCACGCGGGTGGCGTACCGTGCGATCGGCGCGTCGAACCAGCCGCAGCGACGGTCGCGGCCGGTGGTCACGCCGCGCTCGCCGCCGATGCGGCGCAGGTCCTCGCCGTCCTGGTCGAACAGCTCGGTCGGGAACGGGCCCGCGCCGACGCGGGTGGTGTAGGCCTTGAGGATGCCGATGACACGGCTGATCTTCGTGGGGCCGACGCCGGTGCCGGTGCAGGCGCCGCCCGCGGTCGGGTTCGACGAGGTGACGAAGGGGTAGGTGCCGTGGTCGACGTCGAGCAGGGTGCCCTGGCCGCCCTCGAAGAGCACGACCTTGTCCTCGTCCAGCGCGTTGTTGAGGATCAGGGTGGTGTCGGCGACGTACGGCTTGATCTGCTCCGCGTACTGGAGCATTTCCTCGACGATGGCCGCGGACTCGATCGCGCGGCGGTTGTAGAGCTTCGCGAGGAGCTGGTTCTTGCCCTCCAGCGCCGCCTCGACCTTCTGGGAGAGGATCGACTCGTCGTAGAGGTCCTGGACGCGGATGCCGACGCGGTTGATCTTGTCTGCGTAGGTCGGGCCGATGCCGCGACCGGTGGTACCGATCTTGCGCTTGCCGAGGAAGCGCTCGCCGACCTTGTCGAGGGTGACGTTGTAAGGCGTGATCAGATGAGCGTTGCCGCTGATGAGCAGCTTGGAGGTGTCGATGCCGCGCTCGTTGAGACCGCGCAGCTCGGAGAGCAGGACGGCCGGGTCGACGACGACGCCGTTACCGATGACCGGGGTGCATCCGGGGGAGAGGATGCCGGAAGGGAGAAGGTGCAGCGCGTACTTCTGGTCGCCGACGACGACCGTGTGGCCGGCGTTGTTGCCGCCCTGGTAGCGCACTACATAGTCAACGGATCCACCGAGCAGGTCGGTGGCCTTTCCCTTGCCCTCGTCACCCCACTGAGCTCCGAGCAGCACAAGAGCGGGCACAGGCGTACACCTCTTCCGGATGGGGCATGTCCAAGGTCAGGGGCGCGTACGACGATGTACGCGGGCTGAGCCGTCGGACGGGTTGCCCCGGAATAGACGAAGGCCCTGGCGCAATAGCGCAAGGGCCTCTTGCACAAAGATGCTACCCGAGGAAGGACCGAGGTGTCGGCTCCAGAGCCCACCATGAGCGAAGCGGGCGCGCCGGTAGGCGGTCTGCTGGTGCTCGTCGACCCGGTCGCCCGCCGTCTCGACGGCGAGTCCGTGCGGATCGCGAAGGATGTGTTGTCAGCGGGCGCGGCGGCGAAGATCTGCCTCCCGGATTCGCAGGAGGAGTTTGCGCGGGCGCTTGCCCGCCGGGGTCAACGGCAGCCGGTGATCGTGGGCGACGACGGTGCCCTGGTGCGGGCGGTGGGACTGCTGCACCGGGAGCGGGGGCTGGGCGAGAGCGCTCTGGCCCTGGTCCCGGTGGGGCCGGTGGGGTCCCTGGCGCTGGCGATGTCCCTGGGGGTTCCCCAGTCCGCCGTCGCGGCGGCTCGGGCGGTGCTCGACGGGTCGGTGCGGACGTGTGACCTGCTGGTCGACGACAGTGACGGGGTGGTCCTCGGCGCGCTGCGGATTTCGCCGCTGCGCGGCCCGGAGCGGGGGCTCCCCAGGCCGGCCGGGCCGTCGGTGTGGAGCGCCTACCGCTCGCTGGTGCGGACGCTGGTCCGGCCGGTGGTGGCGGCGGGCGGTGCGGGCGGCGGTCACCACCGGCTCCGGGTGGAGGCCGACGGGGTCGTGCTGGCGGATGTGGACCAGCCCGTGGCGGACGTCTCGGTGCGCACGCGGCGCGACGGCGAACCGGCGGAGGTCGCGGTGCGCACGGGCGGCGGCTTCGCCGGCTCGACGGTGACGGCCCGGGCGAAGACGGTGACGGTCTCGGGCGCGGACTTCCGCTACCGGGCCGACGGCGCGATGACCGGCCCGGTTCGCCGCCGTACGTGGACGCTGCGCCCCGGGTCCTGGATGCTCACCCTGCCGCGGTGACGGAGGCGGCGCGGCTCACGCGTTCGGTGGTGCTGGTGGTGCCACTGCCCCCGGTGGTGTTCGGGGTGCGGGGCTTCGCGCGGTCCGCCGGGTGCGGGGTCGCACGGCGGGACCCGGCGCCGCCGGACAGGTGGTGCGGCCGCTCGTGCTGTGACCGGAAGGGTCCACCGACCGGAAGGGTTCACCGCCGCACGGCCCCCCGGCCCTAGTCGAGGCCGAGGGTGGCCCGGTGGGCGCGCCAGCGGTCCATCAGGCTCAGCATCTCTCCCTGCATGAACTCGAAGAAGGCCGCCGTCTCGGCGACCCGCGCCCCGGCGGGCGAATCCGTACCGAGTCCGGCCGCGCCCTCGCGCAGGGTCTTCCCCCACTGGGTCAGGACCTGGTCGCGCCGGGTGAAGGTCTCGTACCAGAGCTCGTTGTGCAGGACGTACCGGTCCCGCCGTGAGCCCGGTTCTCGTTCGCGGCTGACCATGTTGACCTGTGCCAGGTAGGACACGGCCCCCGAGACCGCGGCCGGGCTGATCCGGAGCGCGTCGCTCAGCTCCGCCGAGGTCATCGAGCCGCCATCGCTGGCCAGCAGCTGCGCGAAGACCCGGGCGGCCATCCGCTGCATCCCCGCTTCGGTCAGCTGCGCCGCGAACCGCTCCACGAACCGGGAGACGGCTCCCGCGTCGCGTCCGGCGGCCGAGTCGGCAGCCCCATCCCCGTGCCCGTCCGTCCGCACCATGCCGTTCGCCACCCTCCCGACTTTACGTGATTCTTGTGATTCCCAATCTTCACAGATTTATGAAAGAAGCGTACGTTCGGAGGCATGACGAAGGCAATCAGTGCCGTCGGCCTCCACAAGGCCTTCGGCCGCACCCGCGCACTGGACGGACTCGACCTCGCGGTCACCACCGGCGAAGTACACGGCTTCCTCGGACCCAACGGCGCCGGCAAGTCCACCGCCATCCGGATCCTGCTCGGACTGCTGCGCGCGGACGCCGGGACCGCCGAACTCCTCGGCGGCGACCCGTGGGCCGACGCGGTGCCCCTCCACCGTCGTGTCGCCTACGTCCCCGGAGACGTCACACTGTGGCGCAACCTCTCCGGCGGCGAGGTCATCGACCTGTACGGACGGCTTCGCGGCGGCCTCGACCCGGCGCGCCGCGCCGAGCTCCTGGAGCGGTTCGAACTGGACCCCACCAAGAAGGGGCGCACCTACTCCAAGGGCAACCGGCAGAAGGTCGCCCTCGTCGCCGCCTTCGCCTCCGACGCCGAACTGCTCATCCTCGACGAACCCACCTCCGGCCTCGACCCGCTGATGGAGGGGGTCTTCCAGAGCTGCGTCGCCGAGGCCCGCTCCGCCGGCCGCACCGTCCTGCTCAGCTCGCACATCCTCAGCGAGGTCGAGTCGCTGTGCGACCGCGTCAGCATCGTCCGCCAGGGCCGCACCGTGGAGACCGGGACCCTCGCCGAACTCCGCCACCTCACCCGTACGTCGATCAGCGCCGAGCTCGCCGGCCCGCCGAACGGCATGGCCCGCCTGCCGGGCGTGCACGACGTGGAGGTGCGCGGGCTCAAGGTCCGGCTCCAGGCCGACACCGACAAGCTGGACGCCGTACTGCGCTCCCTCACCGAGGCCGGAGTACGCTCGCTGACCGCGACCCCGCCCACCCTCGAAGAGCTCTTCCTGCGCCACTACACCGACGGCCGCGAGGCGGGCACGCGATGAAGCGACGACCGAACGGCCTCGCGGGCACCGGCGCACTGCTGGGTCTGGCCCTGCGCCGCGACCGGGTGATGATGCCAGTCTGGGTCCTGCTCACCGCGCTCCTGGTGGTGAGCATGCCCGGATCGCTCGGCAGCGTGTACGCCACCGCCGCCGAACGCGCCCGGGCCGCGGCCACGATGAACGCCAACGACTCCCTGCGCGCCCTGTACGGACCGGTCTTCGGGGACTCCCTCGGCGCCCTGACGGCCTGGCGCGCCGGCGTCTTCGGCGCGGTCCTCGCGGCTGTCATGAGCCTGATCATCGTGGTCCGACACACCCGGGAGGAAGAGGAGACGGGACGTCAGGAACTGCTCTCCGCCGCCATGGTGGGCCGCCAGGCCCCACTGACCGCGGCGCTCCTCGCCGCCCTCGTGGCCAACACGTGCACCGCCCTGCTCGTCGCCGGCGGCCTCGCCGGGCAGGGAGCCCCGGGCGCGGTCGCGCTCGCCCTGGCCCTCGCCGGCACCGGCATGCTCTTCGCCGGCGCGGCCGCCGTAACCGCCCAGCTGACCGAGAGCGCCCGGGCCGCCAAGGGGGTCACGGCCACGCTGCTCGGCGCGGCCTTCGTCCTGAAAGCCGCGGGCGACGCCGGTACCACGGGCGGAGGCTCCGCTCTGACCTGGGTCTCACCCCTCGGCTGGGTGGAGAACGTACGAGCCTTCGCCGGCGAGCGCTGGTGGGTGCTCCTGCTGCTCGCCGCCGCCGTCGTGGTGCAGGTGGCCGCCGGCTACCTGCTGGCCGGTCGCCGCGACCTCGGGATGAGCTTCCTGCCGTCCCGGCCGGGGCCGGCCGAGGGGCGGCTCGGCACGGCGGGCGCGCTGGCCTGGCGGCTGCAGCGAGGCACCCTCACAGGCTGGAGCGCGGCCTTCCTGACGGCCGGCGTGGTCTTCGGCGGTATGGCGGACGGTGCCGCGGACCTGGTCGGCGGCAACGACCGGACGAGGGAGATCATCGAGCGGATGGGCGGGCAGAGCGGACTCACCGACGCCTTCCTCGCCGCGATGGCCGGCATGTTCGGCATGGTCGCCGCCCTGTACGCGGTGTCGGCCGTCCTGCGCCTGAGCGGTGAGGAGACGGGACAGCGGGCGGAACCGCTCCTCGCGAACGCGGTCGGCCGGCTCCGCTGGGTCGGCGGCCACCTGGCCGTCGCCTTCGGCGGCTCGGCACTGATACTGCTGCTGGCGGGGCTCGGTCTCGGCATCGGGCACGGCGGCGAGGTGGGGGCGACGGTCGCGGCCACTCTCGCCCAGCTTCCGGCGGTCTGGGTCATCGGGGCCGTGGCGGCGCTCCTCCACGGCGCGATACCAGCGTACGCGGCGGCCGCCTGGGCCGTGGCCGGTGGCGCCCTGGTCCTGGGCTGGATCGGTCCGGCGCTGAACCTCCCCCAGACCGCCCTGGACCTCTCGCCCTTCGCCCATATGCCCAGGCTCCCGGGCGCCGAGCCCCTGGTGTGGACCCCACTCCTGGCCCTGACCGCCCTGGCAGCGGCCCTGACGGCGGTCGGCCTCACCGCCCTGCGCCGCCGCGACATGACCACCTGAACTGCGGAGGAGCCAACCTCCTAGAACTCCACCAGCAGGTTCTTCAGCCCGCGGATGACGTACCCGTCCTGCCACTGCGGCTCCTCGACGAGCCGCAGTGGGGGCACGCCGTCCGCCAGCAGCGCCCCGAAGGAGGCCTCCAGCTCGCGCCGCGCCAGCGGTGCCCCCAGGCAGTAGTGGATCCCCGCGCCGAAGGCCAGATGCGGATTGTCGGCCCGCCCGAGGTCCAGCGCGTCGGGGTCCTCGAAACGCGCGGGATCCCGGTTCGCCGATCCGAAGAGCAGCGCCACCTCCGACCCGCGGGGGATGTCGGTACCGCCGACGCGGATGTCGTCGAGCACCCAGCGTTCGAACATCTGCAGGGGAGTGTCGTACCGCATCAGTTCATCCACAGCTGTGGACAACTTCTCGGGATCGCGGCCTTCGCGGAGCGCGGCGAGCTGATCGGGGTTGCGGAACAGCGCCCACCACCCATTGACCGTGGTGTTGACGGTGGCCTCGTGCCCGGCGTTCAGCAGGAGGACGCAGGTGGAGATCATCTCCTGCTCGCTGAGCCGCCCCTCCTCGTCATGGGCGGCGATCAGGCCGGAGATCAGATCCTCGCCGGGGCGTGCGCGCCGCTGGGCGATCAGCTCCCGCAGGTACGCGCTGAAGTCGATGCTCGCGCGCACCGCGCGCCGCGCCGTCTCCTCGTCCGGCCGGAGCTCGAACATTCCGCAGATGTCCGCCGACCAGGGCCGCAGCAGCCCCCGGTCCCCCTCGGGGACGCCCAGCAGCTCCGCGATCACGGCCACCGGCAGCGGCTCGGCGACCGTGGCGAGCAGATCGCCGCCACCGTCCGCGAGTAGCCGCCCCACCAGTTCCCCGGCCAGCCGCTGCACGGCGGGCACCAGCCGTTCCACCGTCCGTGGCGTGAAGGCCTTCGCCACCAGCCTGCGCACCCGTGCGTGAGCGGGATCCTCCAGGTCCAGCAGGCCGTTGCCGTTGAGCACGTGGAAGGGCTCGTGCGCCGCCGGCGGTGCCGGGCGCCCGAACTCCTCGTGCGAGAAGCGGTGGAGGTAGGTCCGCCCCAGCCGCCGGTCCCGCAGCAGCGCGCTCACATCGGCGTAGTGCGGCACCAGCCACTGGCCGGTGGCCTCACACCAGACGGCCCGCCCCTGCTGCCTCAACTCCCGGTAGGCCGGGTACGGATCGGCGACGAACGCGGCATCCCACGGATCAAAGCCCATGACCGCAGACTATGCGCTCCGCCCCCGGATCAGGCCGGAGTCACCAGGCGGGTCTCGTAGGCGAACACCGCCGCCTGTGTCCGGTCCCGCAGGCCCAGCTTCACCAGGATCCGGCTCACATGGGTCTTGATCGTGGACTCCGCGACGATCAGCCGGTCTGCCATCTCCGCATTGGACAGCCCCTGCGCGATCAGGATCAGCACCTCCGTCTCCCGCTCCGTCAGCTCGCCCACTCCCGCCGGGTCCGCGAGCTTGCGCACCTCGGAGATCTTCGAGAACTCCGAGATCAGCCGCTTGGTCACCGAGGGCGCCAGCAGCGCCTCGCCGGCTGCCACCACCCTCACCCCGTCCGCAAGCTGACGGGCCGACGCATCCTTCAGCAGGAACCCGGAGGCCCCCGCCCGCAGCGCCTGATACACGTACTCGTCGAGGTCGAAGGTCGTCAGCACCAGCACCTTCGCGTCCGTGTCCGCGGCCACGATCTCCCGTGTCGCCTCCAGGCCGTTCATGTGGGGCATCCGGATGTCCATCAGCACCACGTCCGGCCGCAGCGCCGCCACCTGCGCGATGGCCTCGCGGCCGTCGACCGCCTCGCCCACCACCTCGATGCCGTCCATGGCGTTCAGGAGAACCGAGAACCCCTCGCGGACCATCATCTGGTCGTCGACGATCAGCACCCTGATCGTCATGCCGTTGCCTCCTGCGGCGGCACCGGCTCGGGACGGCTGCGCACCGGGATGAACACCGCGACTTCGTACCCTCCCGATTCCGTCCGCGCCGCCGTCATCTCCCCCTCCAGCATGGCCACCCGCTCCCGCATCCCGGTGATCCCGTGACCGGCCCCCGGCGAAGGCCGCACATCCCCGGTCGGCGCCTCGTTGACGACCCGTATGCCCAAGCCGCCCAGCACGTACGACACTTCCACCCCGGCCGCCGCACCCGGCGCATGCCGCAGCGCGTTACTCAGGGCCTCCTGGATGATCCGGTACGCCGACAGCTCCACGCCCTGCGGCAGCTCCCGCACCGCACCCGTGACCGTCTTCTCCACACTCAGCCCTGCCTCGCGCACATTGGCCAGCAGCCCGTCCAGCGAGTCCAGCGTCGGCTGCGGGGCCTCCGGAGCCTCGTAGTCCGCGGAGCGCACCACACCCAGCACCCGCCGCAGCTCCGTCAGGGCCGCCACCGCGTTCTCCCTGATGGTGACGAACGCCGCCTCCAGCTCGGGCGGCGGGTTCTTCACCCGGTACGGCGCGGCCTCGGCCTGGATCGCCACCACCGACATGTGGTGTGCCACCACGTCGTGCAGTTCCCGCGCGATCGTCGTCCGCTCCTCCAACAGCGTCCGCTTGTCCCGCTCGACGGCCGTGACCTCCTGCTGCGCGCTCACCTCCGCCCTGGCGTGCCGGCGTATCTGGATGCTTCCGGCGATCACCAGCGCGAAGGCGGAGGCCACCGCCATCTCCGACGCGTTCGACCCCCACTGGCCGCTGAGCATCACGGAGAGGACAACGCCCAGCGCGAGGGTCAGCGCCCACATCCAGGCCGCCACCCGGGGCCCGGTCCGCAGCGTCACGAGGACCATGACCGCGATGTAGGAGAAGAAGGCGCCCGGGGTCCAGGGCCAGCTGCCGCCCCCGCCGAGGGCGCCCAGCACCACGGTCATCGCGACGGCCGCCCACCATGCGCCGACCGGCCGCACCAGCGTCATGAGGACGGGAGCCGCGGCCATCAGCCCCATGACGAGCCCGCCGAGATCACCGAGATAGCCCGACTGCCCGTCCACCGTGACGAGCACGGCGACGAAGGCCAGGAATCCCACGGCCGCATGCCGCCGCCACGGCGCATACGGGCGTATCACTTTGGGGAGCCGTCGGGAGAAGCGCCCCGGAGCCCCCGCCAGGGGCAGCGGCCGATAGGCGAAGGCATCGGTGAGGAGGTCCTGGCGAAGGGTCGCGATCACCTCCGATGCCAGTCGGAATTCAGGCGTCCGGGCTGTCCCCCCGGTGGTCGTCTCGGTCATAGGCACAACCGTAGGTCTGTGCCGCCTGCACCCGCGTCGCCGCTGATGGGGATTTCGCCGCGTCCCTCTCAAGTACTACACGGGGCCGTCAGTAGCCCGCCGGACGGATCAGACCGCTCTCGTACGCGAACACCGCCGCCTGTGTGCGGTCCCGCAGGCCCAGCTTCACCAGGATCCGGCTCACGTGGGTCTTCACCGTCTGCTCGGCCAGGACCAGGTGCTCGGAGATCTCCGCGTTCGACAGGCCCTGGGCGATCAGCGACAGCACCTCCGTCTCCCGCTCGGTGAGCGCCTCGATCCGGGCCCGCGACGGCGCACGCGGCGCCCCCAGCCGGGAGAACTCCGTGATCAGCCGCTTCGTGATGTTCGGTGAGAGCAGCGCCTCACCCGCCGCCACCACCCGTACCGCCTCGGCGAGCTGATCGGCGGACGCGTCCTTCAGCAGGAAGCCGGAGGCCCCTGCCCGCAGCGCCTCGTACACGTACTCGTCGAGGTCGAAGGTGGTCAGCACGAGCACTTTCACCGTGGCACGGGGAACACGTGTGATCACGGAGGTGGCTTCGATGCCGCCCATGCCCGGCATCCGGATGTCCATCAGCACCACGTCCGGGGCCAGCTCGGCGGCCTGGGCGACGGCGTCCGCCCCGTCCACCGCCTGCCCCACCACCTCGATGTCGGGCTGGGCGTTGAGCAGCACGGTGAAGCCCTGCCGCACCATCATCTGGTCGTCGGCGATCATCACCCTGATCGGGGTGCTCATGGTGCCTTCCTCGTCTCGGTGCGGGAGCGGGTGTCGGTGTCGGCGGGCGGGATGTGCGGAGCCGTCGGGAGCACCGCGCTGACCTCGTACCCGCCGTCGGGACGTGGGCCCGCAGCCAGTTCGCCTCCCAGCATGCCCGCCCGCTCCCGCATTCCGAGCATCCCGTGCCCCGCCCCCTGCGAGGGCGGTGCCGGCCGGCTCGGCGCGCTGTTGGCGACGCACAGGTACAGTTCGCGCGGCCCGTACGCGACGCCCACCTCCACCCGTGAGCCGGGCGCGTGGCGAAGGCAGTTGCTCAGGGCCTCCTGCACGATCCGGTATGCGGTCAGCTCGACTCCGGGGGCCAGCGGCCGGCGGATGCCCGCGACTTCGGTGGTGACGTCCAGTCCGGCTCCCCGCACGTTGTCCACGAGACCGTTCAGCTCGGCGAGGGTCGGCTGCGGATGCTTCGGGGCCGCGAGATCACCGCCCTGTTCGGAGCGCAGCACGCCCAGCACCCGACGCAGCTCCGTGAGGGCCTCCAGCGCGTTCTCCCGGATGCCCGCCAGGTTCTCCTTGAGCTCCTCCGACGGGTTGTCCACGAGGTGCGGGGCGACCTGCGCCTGGATGGAGATCACGGACATGTGGTGGGCGACGACGTCGTGCAGCTCGCGGGCGATGCGGCTGCGTTCCTCCAGCACGGTGCGCCGTGCCCGCTCCTCCGCGGTGAGGGTCTCCTGCTCGACCAGTTCGCCCCGTGCCAGCCGCAGGGCGCGCAGCGCGTACCCGAGGAGCCCGACGAAGCCGAAGAGGACCGCGGCTTCCATGGAGGAGATCTGGCTTCCGTTCGGACGGGAGGTCAGCTCGGCCGTCCCGGTGAGGGCGAGGGAGACGGTGACGACCCAGATCGTCACCCGGGGCGGTACCCGGAGGGAGACCAGCAGCAGCACGAGGGCGAACGCGAGGATCCCGCCGGGCGTCCACGGCCACCACTGACCCGGCCCGACGCTGTGGCGGATCATCGAGGCGATCCAGCCCGCGGCGAGCAGCGCCAGCCACCAGGCGGCGATCGGGCGGAACATCGCGAGCCAGATCGACAGCGCCGTCAGGAGCGCGACGGCCAGCGGCGGGCCGCCTTTGACGTGGTAGTGGTCCATGAGCTGCTCGGTGGTCAGGAACCCGAAGAACACCGCCGCGTAGGCGACGAGCACATGCGGAAGCCGAGCCAGCCACCGCGGCAGCGGCCGGCCCATCCGGGGGAGCGGGTCGCGCCGGAGCGTGAACAGCTCCAGGGCCGGCTCCATGACCGACGCCAGCCGCGGCGCGACGTCCTTGACGGGGCCGGAGGGCTTCGGCTTGGCCGTCGGCACGCGCTGTTCGTTCACGCCGGTCAGCCTAGGCACGGATGAACTCCCCGGCGGATGCGGCCGGAACGGAATGCGCGGTAGGGACCGCGGTCGACGGGGGACGCCGGACCTGTTCGTGGTTGCGGAACGCCGCCCAGCACAGCCCCAGCGCGGCCGCGAACACCGGCAGCCACACCACCCGGGCGGCTATCCATCCCGCCGAGTCGGGTGGGGTGTGCAGCCCGGGCAGCCGCGCGGGGACGAGGAGCCCGAGCGAGGTGACGGCCATCATGGCGGTCTGGTGCCACAGGAAGACCGTCATGGCGGAGCTGTTCAGCAGAGCCACCTTCGCCCAGGCCGCAGGCCTGCGCATGCGTCGGGCCAGCCGGTCGCGGGCCAGCAGGGCCAGGGCGCACTGGGCCAGCCCGAACGTGACCGCGGCCAGCGTCGGCGGGTTGAGATTCGAGACGCCAGCCCCAGGAACGCCCACCATGGATGCCGGATACCCGCCCCACAGGACCAGCGCGGTGGTGGCTGCCGCGGCACCGCCGGCGAGGAGCCGGAGCCGGCCGTGCCGGGCGAGGGCTCCGCGCGACCAAGTGGCGCCCAACGTGAAGGGAACGAGCCAGCCCGCGGCCACATTGACCCAGCCGATCCATTCCGGCCCGCCCAGCCAGAAGCGCCACAGGTCGACGCCCGCCACCACTGCCGCCGGCCACGCCGGGCCGATCCGGGACACCAGCGGAGTCGCGGCGGTGAGCGCGGCGAACACCAGCAGGAACCACAGCGGCGACAGGACCAGCTTGACCAGCGTCCGTACGGTGCCGAGCTCCGCCCCGCCGACCAGCATGCCCGCCACGACGACCGTCCAGAGGACAAGCACCGCGGAGACCGGGAGGAACAGCCGGCCGAGCCGCTGCCCGACCCACACCGTGTACGGGACGCCCCGCTCGCGCGCCGAGGCGTATCCGCGGGCGGCGACGTGGCCGCCCACCAGGAAGAAGACGGCCAGTGTCTGGAACACCCAGGTCAGCGGCGTCAGCCAGGGGATGTGCGTCAGAGGACTCGTGCCGCGCAGACCGCCGTCCGCCGCGGTCAGGGAGGTGACCAGCCAGTGGCCGAGGACCACCCCGAGGATCGCGAGAGCTCGGAGGGCGTCCACGGCCCGGTCTCGGTCGGCCGGGGTGGCCGTGTCGATGCCCGCCGCCAGGGCGGACCAGCGGGCGCGGAGCTCACGCATGGCCGGCCTCCTGGGCGGGACCACAGCCGAGGACGATGGCGGCCAGGGCGTCGAGGGACGCGGTGCCCGGCTTGAGGTAATCGCTGTGGCCGCCGCCCCCGGCGGCGAAGGCCCGCGCTCCGAAGGCGGGGTCGACCGGGTCGGTGCCGAAGCCGAGCCCGCCGAGCCGGACGTGCGGTACACCGGCTATCCAGTCGGCGTCGCCCCTGCCGGCCCAGACCCGGGCCGAGGTCGGCAGCTCCCGGGCCGATCCGGTCCCCGTGCCCGGGCTGCCGAAGAGGACCACGTCGCCGACGGCGGGGCCGGTGACGGTCCGTGCGCAGACGACCGAGCCGTAGGAGTGGCACAGCAGCGAGAGCCGCGCGCCGGGTGCGGCCAGATCCCCCAACCGGTGCAGGAACGGTGCCAGTTCGGCGGCGGCATCGTCGGCCCGGCCGACCGTCAGTACGGTCGTGCTGACCGTGCTCGGGGTGTCGTACCCGAGCCAGGCGACCACGGCCGTGCGCGGATAGTCCGCCCGGAGCCGCTGCTGGAGGGCGACCGCCCCGGACCGGAACCTCTCGTACGTGTCGAGTGTGGTGTCGGACCCTGGTACCAGGACGGCGATCCGGTCGGCGGTCTCCAGCTCGCCGAACACCTCGACGGCACGGCCCCTGCCGCGGCCGTCGAAGGCCAGGAACTGCGCCGCACCGGTTGCGGCCATGGCCCGCAGCCGGTCGGCCCGGCCGGAACGGCCCGCGTTATGGGCCATCCGGAGCGCCTCCGAGATGTTGTCGCGATTGGCCGCATAGCGGCTCCGGGGAGGGGCGTCCTCGGCGAACACGGCGGGCGAAGGCGCGGGCACCCGCGCGGAGGCGGCGGCCGACACGGGGACGACCACGGCCGCCGCGACCAGCGAAGCCAGCAGCGTGCGGCGCAGGCGTCCGCCACGCCCGCCGCCCTTCCCCGTCGCGAGCGCGGCCCCAACCGCCCCGGCTTCCCGCGCCGTACCGGCCGCCGCTGCCCTGTCCGCCGTTTCGGCCGTCTCCGTCGTCATGGCTTCTTCCCCCGTGTCCCGGAAGAGCCGTCAGTGCCCTTCTCCGTCAACGAAGTTAGATATCCGAGCCCCTGGTCCGCGTCCCGCCACGGAGCCGTGTCCGCGTGTAGCTCCCAGGTATGACGGGCCATACGCCAGAGGCACATCGGCCCATCTGGCCGCGCTCCGGTGAACCATCCGGAACTCCTTGCCGACACGCCACTTGGGCGGGAGCCGGACGGGAGCCGGTCAGGGGAGCGACCGAAGGCGTGCCACGGTGTCCGGCAGCGCCGCTCCGTGCGACGAACTGTGGCTGCGGGCCCCTCGGCCTCGGCGCGGACGGGCGGGTCACTGTCTGCGGTAGTCGAGCGGGGGACTGCCGCGCCCCGCGAGTTCTCTGCGCAGCGCGCCGTCGGGCAGCAGCCGCAGTCGGCTCCGGCCGCCCGCCGTGCAGGTCGGCGGAGCGCCGGAGGTGACGGTGGAGGCGTCCAGCTCCACGGGGTCGGAAGCGCCGCGCAGGGCCGCTGTCCAGGAGCAGGTGAATCCGGGGTCATGGACGGTCAGGGACATCACCTGCTCGCCGACCCCGCCGTGCGTGAGGGTGAGCCACCAGGTCTGGCCGGCGCGGACGGCCTGCCAGGTGCCGGTGTACGCCTCCGGCAGGCCGCCGCCCACCGGAGCCGACGCGGAACCCGGGGCAGCGCCCGAAGCCGAACCCGAAGCGGAACCCGACCCGGAAGCGGAACCCGAACCCGAAGCGGAACCCGGAGCCGAAGCGGAGGCCTGACCGGAGCCCTTCGGCGCCGGCGGACCGGGGCTCGGGACGGGCGGCCGCGGATTCTCTGCCCCGCTCATCACCGCGTACACGGTGCCGACGGACAGGGCTGCGACGACCGCGGCGACCGCGAGGAGCAGGGCGGTGGACGCCGTCCAGGGCCTGGGCGGACGTTCCGGTTCCAGCGGGGGGTACGCGGAGTAGGAGGGCGGCACCGGAGGCGGAGGCGGAGGTGGAGGCGGAGGCGGCGCCGCGCGGTCCGGCCCGGCGTCCTCGCGGTCCAGCAGTCGTAGGGTGCGCCGGCCGAGCCCGGCCACCAGCGGCGCCGGCAGCCAGGGCTCCAGGGCCCTCCCGTCGGCCACGGTCTCCTCGGCGCCGAGCCGGGCCAGCACCTCGGCCGGCCCCGGCCGCGCACCTGGATCCCGGTGCAGGCAGTCCCGTATGAGGTCGAGCAACCCGGCCGGTACGCCGGCCAGTTCGGATGCGGCGACTCCAGCGCCGCGCGGCGGGGGTGCCGCGTGGCCGCCGGGGCGTTCCGCGCTCCCGAAGGGCACCCGTCCCGTGGTCGCGTACGCCAGGACCGTGCCGAGGCGGAACACGTCGCAGGCTGCGCTCACCGGCTCGCTGCGGATCCGCTCGGGGGCCGTGAAGCCGGGGGAGTCGATGGCGTCGCCCGCCCGGGGCGGGCCTGTTTCGCACCCGGTGGGGGCGCGGGTGATGCCGAAGTCGATGACGCGCGGGCCGTAGAGGGTGATCAGCACCTTCGAGGGCGTCAGGTCGCCATGGACGACGTCAGCCCGGTGGATGTCCTGGAGAGCGTGCGCGAGGCCCGCCGCCAGAACGCGTACGGACCGTTCCGGCAGCGGGCCGAAGTCGTGGGCGACGACCCGCCGCAGGCTCGGTCCGACGACGTGGTCCGTGGCGAACCAGGGGGTGGCGGCCTCGGTGTCGGCGTCCGTGATCGGGACGGCCCACTCGCCGACCACCCGGCGGGCCGCGGCGAGCTCCTGGCGGAAGCGGATGCGGAATTCCTCGCGGGCGGCGAGTCCGGGGTGGGCCAGCGTGACCGCGACGGTACGGCCGCCGTCGGACCGGGCGAGGTACACCCGCCCCGTGCGACCGCTGCCGAGCCGGGACAGCAGCTGGTACGGGCCGACGTGGTGCGGGTCGTGCGGATGCAGTTGTTCCATGGCCGGGCGGTCCTTCCCCTGCTGGCCGAACAGCTCCGCCGGGAAAGACGGGTGGGGACGCCGACCGGTTGCCTCCCGGTCAGCGCCGCCGGACCCGGGCAGGGGCCTTGGCCCGGGCCCCGACCCGGCCCCGACCGGGCGCGCATCCGGCCCACCCTCGACGCTCACCTGAACCTCGACGCCGCCCCCACCCCGGCCCCCGGGCCGAGTCGGACCCCGCACGGCCGGCCCGTGGGACTCAGGCCGCCGGGCCGGCCGGGTCACGCGGCGCGGGCAGCGTGTCCAGGGCCGCGGCGAGCCGCTCCAGGACCCGGACCGTCTCCGCGAAGGCGGCGTCCCCCAGCTCGGACGCGAGGCGGGCGGCCATCGCCGAGTGGCCCGGGCCGATCCGGTCCACAGCCGCGCGGCCCTCCTCCGTCGGGCGCAGCAGCTTGGCCCGCCGGTGCGCCGGGTTCGGCGCGTACTCGGCGAGGCCCTTGGCGACGAGCAGGTCCGCGATGCGTTGGACGCTCTGCCGGGTGATCCCCATGCTGCGGGCGATCCCGGCGACGGGCAGCGGCTCCCGCAGCACCGCGCCCAGCACCTGCCACCAGGCGGCGGTCAGCCCGGCGGGGCGCGCCAGCTCCTCGGAGAGGGAGAGGAACTGGCCGTTCAGTCGGAACACCCCGAGCGCGGTGCGGCTCAGCAGGTCCTGCCGGGTCCGGGAGGACGCGGGTGACGTCGGCTCAAGCATCGCCCGCCGCCGATGCCGCCATCAGGACCGGGTAGGCGCTCTCGTCCGAGTGGTGGAAGAGCCCGTACCAGGCGTCCAGGACCTCCGGCTTGTAGACGTCCAGGCGGGCGAAGACCTCGCGGGCGAAGGCGACCGGTTCCGTCGGGCCCGCCGTGATCAGGTCCCCGTCGGTAACCGCATCGGCCTCGACGTAGTGCTCGGAGCCTTGGTAGCCCGGCTGTTCGGCCAGGTAGAAGGAGACCGCGCTGGTGTGCCTGCGGTCGTCCAGCAGTCCCTCGCGGGCGAGGCCGGCGGTGGCTCCGCAGATCGCCGCGACCGGTACGCCGGCGGCCAGGAACTCCCGGGCCTTCGCCGCGAAGGGCCCCAGTTCGTCGCCCGCGTCCCACAGGGAGGCCCCGGTCAGGATCAGCAGCGAGGAGTCCTCCGGTCGCAGATCGGCCAAGCCCAGGTCAGGCTGGATGCGGATGCCGCCCATGGTGGTGACCGGCGCTCCGGCGGTGAGGCCGACGGTCCGCACGGCGTGGCCTCGCTGGGTGAGGTGCGCGGTGGTGTGGCCGGTCTCCCAGTCCGCGTACGTGTCGTAGACCGCGAGGTGGACGGGCTTGCGTGCGGTCTCGCTCATGGTGGTTCGCCTCCAGCGTCGGATGGTGCCAGGTGCCGTCGGCGCTCACCGCGTCCGAAAGGTGTGGTGAGCGTGGTGTCGGCGGGTTGGGCGATGCTCGTGGGATGTGCCGCGCAAGCCGTCCGTAGCGGCCTCCGCGAGGGCTTCCACAAAAAGCGCCTATGACAAGAGACTGTCATAACGACAGGATGCTGTCAATATGGCGCAGGGGCGCCCGAGAGGTGCCGACAGACTGCCGAGACCGGCCCGCCACCCCCATACAGTCCGCCGATATCCCTCCCCACCTGCGCACTTCTAGCGTGGCGCCATGACCCCTCATGTCACCCCGCACACCCTTGCCGCCGTGAAAGACGCAGATCGGAAGCATGTCTTCCATTCCTGGTCCGCCCAGGCCCTGATCGACCCGCTCGCCGTCGCGGGGGCCGAGGGCTCCTTCTTCTGGGACTACGAGGGCAAGCGCTACCTCGACTTCTCCTCCCAGCTGGTCAACACCAACATCGGCCACCAGCACCCCAAGGTCGTGGCCGCGATCCAGGAGCAGGCCGCCCGACTCTGCACCCTCGCGCCCGGCTTCGCCGTCGACGTCCGCTCCGAGGCCGCCCGCCTCATCGCCGAGCGGACCCCCGGCGACCTGGACAAGATCTTCTTCACCAACGGGGGCGCCGAAGCCGTCGAGAACGCCGTTCGCATGGCCCGTCTGCACACGGGCCGCGCCAAGGTGCTCTCCACCTACCGCTCGTACCACGGGGCCACCGCCGCCGCGATCAACCTCACCGGGGACCCGCGCCGCTGGCCGTCCGACACCGCCGCGGCCGGCGTCGTGCACTTCTGGGGCCCGTACCTCTACCGTTCCGCCTTCCACGCGACCACTGAGGCCGAGGAGTGCGAGCGCGCCCTCACCCACCTCGCCGACACCATCGCCTTCGAGGGCCCGCAGTCGATCGCGGCGATCATCCTGGAGACCGTGCCGGGTACGGCGGGCATCATGGTCCCGCCCGCGGGCTACCTCGCGGGCGTCCGCGAGCTCTGCGACCGCTACGGCATCGTCTTCGTCCTCGACGAGGTCATGGCCGGCTTCGGCCGCACCGGCGCGTGGTTCGCCGCCGACCACTGGGACATCACGCCGGACCTGATCACCTTCGCCAAGGGCGTCAACAGCGGCTACGTGCCGCTCGGCGGCGTGGCCATCTCGGCCGCCATCGCCGAGACGTTCGCGACCCGCCCCTACCCGGGCGGACTGACGTACTCCGGACACCCCTTGGCCTGCGCCGCCGCCGTTGCGACGATCAACGCGATGGAGGAGGAGGGCGTCGTCGAGCATGCCGCCCACCTGGGCGAGAACGTGATCGGCCCGGCGCTCGCCGAGATCGCCGAGCGCCACCCGTCGGTCGGCGAGGTCCGCGGCCTCGGTGCCTTCTGGGCCCTGGAACTCGTACGGGACAAGGAGACGCGCGAGCCGCTCGTCCCGTACAACGCGGCTGGGGCGGACAACACCCCGATGGCCGAGTTCGCGGCGGCCTGCAAGGGCGGCGGCCTGTGGCCCTTCGTCAACATGAACCGGACCCATGTCGTCCCCGCTTGCACCATCACGGAGGCCGAGGCCAAGGAGGGCCTGGCCCTGCTGGACGAGGCGCTCACGGTCGCCGACCGCCACACCACCGGGTAGCCGGGACAGTCACACACAATCCCCACCGACCGACCGGTTTCGGCCTCGCTGTCTGGCCTATGGTGTCCGAAGCTCTACGACAGGAGACGGACCCCTATGCCAGGCAGCGGCGCTGTCACCCGCAACACGCTTCGCCAGCAGATCGCGGACGCGCTGCGTGACGAGGTGCTCGCGGGACGCTTGCCCCCGGGGACCGAGTTCACCGTGAAGCAGATCGCCGAGCAGTACGAGGTCTCCGCGACTCCGGTGCGCGAGGCGCTCGTGGACCTCTCGGCCCAGGGGCTGCTGGAACTGGTCCAGCACCGGGGTTTCCGGGTGCGGGTCTTCTCGGTCGACGACTTCCGCGGCATGATCGAGGCCCGTTCGCTGGTCGTGGACGGCATCTTCCGCCGGCTCGCCGAGCGGGGCACCACCCCGGGCTTCGGCGAGATGCTGGTGTCGGTGCGCCGCCGGGGCGAGGAGGCGCGCAGGGCGGCCCGGAGCGGCTCCCTGGAGGTGCTGATCGGCTACGACCTGCGTTTTTGGCGGGAACTCAGCGGGCTCGTCGCCAACCCGTACATCACCGAGTTCCTGCACCGCATCCGCGTGCAGTGCTGGGTCTTCGCCGTCCCCCACCTCCAGCGCGACCCGCAGCTGCGGGAAGCCCTCTGGGACGGGCACAGCGATCTGGTGGACGCCGTGACCCGGGCGGACGCCGATGCCGTCCGCCGCATCGTGCACGGCTACAACGAGCACGCGCTGGCCTGGGCCGAGCGCCTCTGAACCCCTGCCGGGCCCCTGGGGGCGGCCGCAGTTCCGCGCACCCCTTCGCGGAGGGTGTCCGGCGCACTACGCTGGCCTGATCGGCGACAACGACTGATCGGAGGCCGTGTGGCCTGTGACCTGTGGCTGGTCCCCCTTGTCGACGTGCTGTGCCACAGCCCCGACAACCCCTTCGCGGAAGAGATCGCCTCGTACGACAAGGCGCTGGGCCAGGCCGGGCTCCCGTCCGTGCCCGTGTTCGCGTACATGCCGGGTCTGAGCGGGGACGTCGCCCCGGTCGCCGGTTTCGACTACGACGCCCTGCACTTCCTGAGGCGCGCCTACCTGCTCCAGCTCTGCGGCCTGCCGGTGACCCCGGTGGACGAGCTGGGCGGGGACTACGAACAGCTGCTGGAGATGTTCGAGCCCACCGCTCAGCAGTCGCACCTGGTGTGGCACTACGACCACGCGGGCGCCTATGTGCCCGTCGACTTCCCGGCGCCCCTGGCGAACGAGGAGCTGCTGGCCGGAGGCGGGCCGCTGGGGTCCGCGCAAGGGCTGCTGCGGGAGCTGGTGTTCGTCGCTCCCTCCATCGGGATAGACCCGGGGAACCCGCCGGCGGCGCCCGCGCCGCCGGGGCGGCCGACCTCGCTGGAGGAGCCGGCGGGACCGATCCCGTACGACGGCAGCCCCTTCGCCCGCGAGCGGCACGTCTGGCTGGGACTGCACGCGGCGGCGACGCGCAGTCTCGGACAGGGATCGATGATCATCTTCAGCTGAGCTGCCTGCAGACCTGTACCTGTACCTGTACCTGTACCTGTGCTTGTACCTGCTGCCCGGGCCGGTGGGCGGGGGCGGCCCCGCCCCCGCCCCCTCCACCGGGTCAGCGCGGCTGCTCGGGGGGCCGCTGGCGCGGCATGTTGGGGCGGGTGCCCGGCGGCAGCGGGAAGCGGGCCGGCGGGACGTACGCGTCAGCGCCGCGCGCCCCGGAGGCCCCCAGCGACTGCATCACCAGTGGAGCGGGACCGGAACGGAACTCGACCATCCAGTCCGCGGTCTCCGACCGCACCAGCTCCGTGATGTCCTCGGAGAAGCGCCGCAGCACGGTCAGGCACCGCTCGGCGGCCTCGCTGGCGGTGCCCTCGGTGGGCCCGAGCACCTCGCGGACGTTCTCCGAGGCCCAGTCGAACTGCAGGGTCTGGAGCCGGCGCTGCACCGCCTGGGCCGTGGCCACGTCCCGCATCCAGCCCGACGTCAGTCCGAAGAACCGGTCGCAGGCCAGCGCGGCCGCGCCCAGCAGGAGCGCCAGGTACCCGTACGCCGATCCGCCCGGCGCCGAGCCGGTCAGTTCCAGTACCGGCATCGCGGCGCCCGTGACGGCCCCCAGGGCGGCGCCGACGCGCAGCACGCGCGCTCCGCGGCGCTTCCACGCCCGGTCGGACAGGTACCACTCGGCCGTGCGTAGCGCGTCCGCCTCGACCCGCCGGTAGAGCTCGTCGAGCCGCTCGGCGGGCTCCCCCCAGTCCCCGAGGGGGAAGGGCCGGCCGGTCAGATCGCCCGCCGCCATCGGCCCGCCGCCCTCCTCCCGGGGATCCCGGGGTGGCCCCTCGGGCTGCATCTCCGGTTGGCTCACCCGGCACTCCCTCTGCCTGCGCTGACGTGTGGTGGTGCGCGTGTGCGCAATGATGCGCATGCTCTTCCTACCTTCGAATGGCGGGCGATGGACAACGAATCCCGGGATTTCCGCTCGCAAGGAGGGCTCCATCAGGTACGCGCAGGCCCCGACTCTCACTCGAAAGAGTTGGTCCTCACGGCGTAGGGCGCGGCGCCCGGGGAGCACGTAGGCTCGGATTGACCAAGCGTTCCGCAGGTCTCGGGTCGCGAAAGGTCCCGACGGTACCGACGTACGGAAGTGAGTGCCCTGTGATTCCCGGTGGTGGCCAGCCCAACATGCAGCAGCTGCTCCAGCAGGCCCAGAAGATGCAGCAGGACCTCGCCGCCGCCCAGGAGGAGCTGGCGCGGACCGAGGTCGAGGGCCAGGCCGGCGGCGGCCTGGTCAAGGCGACCGTCACCGGCTCCGGTGAGCTGCGCGCCCTGGTGATCGACCCGAAGGCCGTGGATCCGGAGGACACGGAGACGCTGGCCGACCTCGTGGTCGCGGCGGTCCAGGCGGCGGGCGAGAACGCCCAGGCGCTCCAGCAGCAGAAGCTGGGCCCCCTCGCGCAGGGCCTGGGCGGTGGCAGCGGGATTCCCGGCCTGCCGTTCTAGCAGTACTCTCCCTCCTTCCTCCCCGCTCGACCCATCCCACGAAAGACGAAAGAAGGCAGTCCGTTGTACGAAGGCGTGGTCCAGGACCTGATCGACGAACTGGGCAGGCTGCCCGGCGTCGGGCCCAAGAGCGCGCAGCGGATCGCCTTCCACGTCCTGCAGGCCGAGCCCACCGACGTCCGCCGCCTCGCGCACGCGCTGCTCGAAGTGAAGGACAAGGTCCGGTTCTGTGCCGTGTGCGGGAACGTGGCGCAGGAGGAGCGCTGCGGCATCTGCCGCGACCCGCGCCGGGACGCGACGGTCATCTGTGTCGTCGAGGAGCCGAAGGACGTGGTCGCGATCGAGCGGACGCGTGAGTTCCGGGGCAAGTACCACGTCCTCGGCGGCGCGATCAGCCCGATCGAGGGCGTCGGCCCGGACGACCTGCGCATCCGCGAGCTGCTGGCGCGGCTGGCGGACGGTGAGGTGACCGAGCTGATCCTCGCCACCGACCCCAACCTGGAGGGCGAGGCGACCGCCACCTACCTCGCCCGCATGATCAAGCCCATGGGCCTGAAGGTCACCCGCCTGGCCAGCGGGCTCCCCGTCGGGGGAGATCTGGAGTACGCGGACGAGGTCACGCTGGGGCGGGCCTTTGAAGGAAGGCGACTTCTCGATGTCTGACGCAACGCTGCACGCTCTCGGCCAGGATCCGGACGACTTCGCCGCCTCGATCGCGGACCAGATCGAGTCGTTCATCGTCGCGGTCACCGAGGTCGCCAAGGGCGAGGATCCGGACAGTGCGGTGCCCTTCCTCCTCCTGGAGGTGTCCCAGCTGCTGCTGGCGGGCGGGCGACTGGGCGCGTACCAGGACGTGCTGCCCGAAGAGCGCTACGAGCCCGATCTCGGCCCGGAACCGGACGTCGACGACCTGCGCGAGCGGTTTGCGATCATGCTGGAGCCGGTCGACGTCTACTCCGAGGTCTTCGACCCGTACGAGCCGCGCAAGGCCCCGGTGGCCCACCGGATCTCCGACGACCTGGCCGACGTGGTCGCCGACCTGCGCCACGGCCTCATCCACCACCAGGCGGGTCGCATCACCGAGGCGCTGTGGTGGTGGCAGTTCTCGTACTTCACCAACTGGGGCCCGACGGCCTCGGCGACCCTGCGCGCCCTGCAGTCCCTGATCTCGCACGTGCGCCTGAACCAGCCGCTGGCGGCCCTGGACGGCCTGGACACGGACGAGGACCTGACCGAGGACGACCTGGCGGAGCAGGCGGGGAAGGTCATGGCGGAGGAGCTCGGCGGCCTGGGCCGCACGTGACCCTCCGGCACGGAACCCGGATTGTGATCTTTTCGTCTCATGATGCGGTACGGGGAGGTCGGATCCCGGTCGCTCGTTAGACTGCACCCGCAATGAGACGGACTGACCGAGGAGCGCACGTGGGCCTTGTCGTGCAGAAGTACGGAGGCTCCTCCGTAGCCGATGCCGAGGGCATCAAGCGTGTCGCCAAGCGGATCGTGGACGCCAAGAAGAACGGCCACCAAGTGGTCGTGGTGGTGTCCGCGATGGGCGACACGACGGACGAGCTGATCGATCTCGCCGAGCAGGTTTCGCCGATGCCTGCCGGACGCGAATTCGACATGCTGCTGACCGCGGGAGAGCGGATCTCCATGGCCCTGTTGGCCATGGCGATCAAAAACCTGGGCCACGAGGCCCAGTCGTTCACCGGCAGCCAGGCAGGCGTCATCACCGACTCGGTGCACAACAAAGCGCGCATCATCGATGTCACGCCGGGCCGGATCCGCACCGCGCTGGACGAGGGCAACATCGCCATCGTCGCCGGTTTCCAGGGCGTGTCCGCGGACTCCAAGGACATCACCACGCTGGGCCGCGGAGGCTCGGACACCACCGCCGTGGCGCTCGCCGCGGCACTGGACGCCGAGGTTTGCGAGATCTACACCGACGTCGACGGCGTCTTCACCGCCGACCCCCGCGTCGTGAAGAAGGCCCGGAAGATCGACTGGATCTCCTCCGAGGACATGCTGGAGCTGGCGGCTTCCGGTTCCAAGGTGCTGCTGCACCGCTGTGTCGAGTACGCACGCCGATACAACATCCCGATCCACGTCCGCTCGTCCTTCTCGGGACTGCCGGGCACCTGGGTCAGCAACGAGAATCCGCAAGGGGACGAGCAGGTGGAGCACGCCATCATCTCCGGAGTCGCTCACGACGTCTCCGAAGCCAAGATCACGGTCGTCGGCGTCCCGGACAAGCCGGGTGAGGCCGCGGCGATCTTCCGCGCCATCGCGGACGCCGAGATCAACATCGACATGATCGTGCAGAACGTCTCGGCGGCCTCGACGGGCCTCACCGACATCTCCTTCACGCTTCCCAAGGCCGAGGGCCACAAGGCCATCGACGCCCTGGAGAAGGCGAAGAGCGCGATCGGCTTCGACTCCCTGCGCTATGACGACCAGATCGGCAAGATCTCCCTGGTCGGCGCCGGTATGAAGACGAACCCGGGCGTCACCGCCTCGTTCTTCCAGGCGCTGTCCGACGCGGGCGTCAACATCGAGCTGATCTCCACCTCGGAGATCCGCATCTCGGTCGTGACCCGCCAGGACGACGTCAACGAGGCCGTCCGCGCCGTGCACACGGCCTTCGGCCTCGACTCCGACAGCGACGAGGCCGTCGTCTACGGAGGCACCGGACGATGACCGCCGCCCGGTCGGCCCCGGCTCCGGCTCTCGCCGTCGTCGGGGCGACCGGAGCAGTCGGCTCGGTCCTGCTCCGGATGCTGTCCGAGCGGGCTGACGTCTGGGGCGACATACGGCTGATCGCCTCCGGGCGGTCGGCCGGCCGCATGCTGTCCGTCCGCGGACAGGAGTGCGAGGTGCTCGCCCTCACCGAGGACGCCTTCGACGGCCTCGGGGCGGGCGATGTCGCGCTCTTCCTCACCCCGGCCGAGGTCTCGGCCCGCTGGGCGCCCGTCGCCACCGCGCGCGGCGCGGTCGTCGTCGACCAGTCCGCCGCCTTCCGGGAGGATCCCGAGGTACCGCTCGTGGTGCCCGAGATCAACGCCCACGCGGCACGCATCAGGCCGCGCGGGATCGTCGCCAGCCCGGATACCGTCACCGCCGCGATGATCGCTTCGCTGGGGGCGCTGCACGCCGAGTACGGCCTGACCGAGCTGGCCGTCTCCACGTACCAGGCCGCGAGCGCGGCCGGCCGGGCCGGCTCCGAGGCGCTGCGCCGCCAGCTGTCGCTGGTCGCGGGGACCTCCCTGGGCGAGC
Source organism: Streptomyces sp. NPDC058880 (assembly GCF_042742535.1). Lineage (NCBI taxonomy): Bacteria > Bacillati > Actinomycetota > Actinomycetes > Kitasatosporales > Streptomycetaceae > Streptomyces > Streptomyces sp. NPDC058880. The sequence goes on along the minus strand of NZ_JBHYMC010000002.1, from coordinate 168,488 downwards.
AGCCCGGCGACGTGCGCCGTGCCGTGGGCGAGGACACCGGACCCTTCGCGGCTCCCCTGGCCCTGAACGTGGTGCCGTGGTGCGGCGAGCTGAACGAGGACGGCTGGTCCTCGCACGAGCTGGCCGTACGCGCGCAGACCCGCCGGATCCTTCAACTGGAGGCGCTCCCGGTGTCGGTGACCTGCGTGAGGGTGCCGGTCCTGACCGGTGACTCGCTGACGGTGCGGGCCGGCTTCGAGAACGAGGTCAAGGCGGCGCACGCCCGGGAGATCCTGGAGACCGCGCCCGGCGTGGTGCTGGTGGACGATCCCGGGACGGGGGAGTTCCCCACCCCCGTGGACGCCGCCGGGACGGATCCGGCCTGGGTGGGGCGCGTGCGGGCCGCGCTCGACGACCCGTACGCGCTGGAGTTCTTCGTGTGCGCCGACAATCTCCGCCGGGGCGCGGCGCTGAACGCCACACAGATCGCGGAACTGATCGCAGGTGAATGTGCGTAATTCGCTTTGTAGGATCGGTGCCGATCCCTTGATCAAGGTGATGGCCCGACTGCCGTTTCGCTGGACGGGGCAATCGGGAAGAGCGGGTACGCATGAGGACAATACGGAGTTCCCTGCCGAGGCCTCTGCGCGCGTACAACCCTGACCGGGGGACGCGTGTCCTACAGGCGTGGCACAGGCACTGCTCGAATCGGCCGTCCTGCCGGCACGCACGGGGGTCCTCCCGCCGCGCCGGGACGTCCGCACGCCCGGCGGCGGTCTTCCCGTGATCGTTCCCGTCCCTCCGACGGGGACCCCACAGGCCCCCGCACGGACCCCCGGCGGTCTCGTGCCCGAACAGCGCGACAGCGGTGACGCGGAAGCGAACGGCAAGGCCCACGACAGGGCCGACGAGGCCGACAGAGCCGACGAGGCCGGAGCGGCCGACGTGGTGGCCGGCACCACCGTCGACCACCTCACGGCCACCTACCAGGCGCACTACCGCTCACTCCTCGGCCTCGCCGCGCTGCTCCTCGACGACACCGCCTCCTGCGAGGACGTGGTGCAGGAGGCGTTCATCCGGGTGCACTCGGCGCGCAACCGGGTCCGCGACCGCGAGAAGACCCTGGCGTACCTGCGCCAGACCGTCGTGAACCTCTCGCGTTCCGCCCTGCGCCGCCGCATCCTCGGCCTCAAGCTGCTGTCGAAGCCCATGCCGGACATGGCGAGCGCCGAAGAGGGCGCCTACGACCAGCTGGAACGGGACGATCTGATCAAGGCGATGCGGGGACTCCAGCGCCGCCAGCGCGAGGTGCTGGTGCTGCGCTACTTCGCGGACATGACGGAAGCCCAGGTCGCCGAGACGCTGGGAGTGTCGCTCGGCTCGGTCAAGGCGTACGGATCGCGGGGCATTGCCGCGCTGCGGGTGGCGATGGAGGCTGCGCAGTCATGAGGGACGACCACACCGCGCCGGACGGCGCGAGCGGCGAGGACGAGCTGCGGATCCTGCTGCGCGGCGCCGTCGAGGGCATCCGGCCCTCCGGGGACGCGCTGGAGCGGATCCTGCACGCCGTACCCGCGCGACGCCGGGCCCGCAGGCGCCGGGCCGTCGTCGGCGCGGCCGCGGCCGCGCTGATCGCGGGGACCGCGATCCCGGCCGCGCTGCACCTCGCGGGCGGCGAGGGCACGGACGCGGACCGCCGGACCGTGGCCGGGCACGAGGCGCACTCCGGTGACGAACACAGCGGCGCCTCCGACCCGCACCAGAACGGATACGGCGCCTACCCGAAGGCCGGCGGCTCCCTCAGCGGCTCCGTGGACGCGGGCGGTGCCACCGGGCAGCCCGACGCCTCGCAGGGCGGTGCCACGACAGGAGGACCGGCATCGGGCCCGGCGGGCACCGGCGACCCGGGCGGCCCGGCAGGTTCCGCGTCCGACCCGGCGGCGGGCACCGGCCCGCTGCCGCCGGTGGCTTCGCCGGGCGTCCCCGGATGCGGCGCCGAGCAGCTGGGCGTCGTGGGCTACGTGCGCAACCCGGAGGGCGACGGCCGGGTGGCCGGCGGCTTCCGGGTCACCAACGTCTCCTCCCGGGGCTGCGCCGTCACCGGCCGGGACAACGTGACCGCGGCCTCCGCGCCCGTGGCGACGCTGGTCCCGGGCTCCGGGGTCGCCGTGGTCGACCACGCGGCGGGCGACCCGGGCAGCGGTCTGCTGCCCGACCCGTCGGCGCAGCCTTCGGTGGTGGTGCTCGCGCCGAACAAGTCCTACGAGGTCCGCTTCGCGTGGGTGCCGCCGGGCGAGCCCTGTGCCGCGAACGGCTCGGACGGCGGCGGCAAGCCGCCGCAGACCGGTTCGGCGGGCACCTCGGGCGCCCCGGGCAGCGGTGCCGCGTCGGAGCCCCAGACGGGCACGCCCCAGGCGCCGAGCGTCGTCGAGGTGTCCCACACCCCTCGGACCAGCGCCGCGCCGACGACGCGGACGTCGATCCCCGACGCCTGCGGCGGCACGGTCTACCGGACGGGTGCGATCCCGGTCGACGACTGATCCTGCGCAGGCGGGTCGGCCGGGTCGGCGGGCTTGGCGGGGTCGGCGGGGTCGAGCAGGCCCGCCTCCGCGTCGCGCAGGGTTTCCACCTCGCGGCGGTAGAGCCGGAACCACATGAAGAGCACGAAGGCGACGAAGACGAACCACTCGCCCGTGTAGCCGAGGTTCTGGAAGGCCTTGAGGTCGAGCCCGGTGTTGGTCGGCGCCTGCGCAGGCACCGGGAGCATCCCGTCCACCGGGGTCTGCACGGTCAGCCACGCGTCGTACAGGTCGTGCGGGACGATGTTGACCAGAGTGGCCGCGGCGATCACGCCGAGCTGTCCGGCGGGCAGGCCCCCCTGGGCGTGGACCCCCTTCGTCCCCGAGTTCTCCGAGGCCTGCAGGGCGCCGGTCACCTCGACCCGGCCCGTCGGCGCGGCCGGCGCCTTCGCGGGGTCCGCGGCACCGGGCAGCCAGCCCCGGACCACCGGCAGGGCCTTGCCGGAGTCGGTCTTCAGCAGCGTCAGGACGTAGAAACCGGTCGCGCCGTCGAGCCGCCGCTCGGGCACCAGCAACTGCTCGCCGTACTCCCCGGACGCAGAAGCCATCCGCCCGGAGGTCTCCGTGTCGACCGGGAGCAGCGAGTCCAGGGGCGCGGCCGCCCGGTCGACGGGCCGTTCTGCGGTCGCTTCCCGGTGGCTGTCCACCCGCGCCTCGAACCGGCCGAGCTGCCAGGACCCCATGAACAGGCAGAAGGGGACCGCGAGCGCGACGAAGACGTTGATCCCCCACCAGCGCGGGGTCAGGAGAAACCGGTGCACCCCACCACGGTACGGGGGGTGCACCGGCCACCGGTCCTCAGGGTCGGGCGGGCAGGTGCTTCAGCGCGAACTCCAGGTCCATCCGTACCTGCTTGATCCGCTCCTCCACGACCAGCGAGCCGTGCCCGGCGTCGTACCGGTACACCTCGTGCACCGCCCCGCGCGCCACGAGCCGGTCCACGTAGGTGTCGATCTGCCGGATCGGGCAGCGCGGGTCGTTCACGCCGGCCGCAATGTGGACCGGGGCCTTCACCCGGTCCACATAGGTCAGCGGGGAGGAGACCTCGTACCGGTCCGGGACCTCCTGCGGGGTACCGCCGAAGAGGGTGCGGTCCAGGGCCTTCAGCGCCTCCATCTCGTCGTGGTAGGCCGTCACGTAGTCCGCGACCGGCACGGCGGCCAGGCCCACGGCCCAGGCCTCCGGCTGCGTGCCCAGGCCCAGCAGCGTCAGGTAGCCACCCCAGGAGCCGCCCGACAGGACGAGCCGCTCCGGGTCCGCGAGGCCCGACGCGACCGCCCACGCGCGGACCGCCCCGATGTCCTCCAGCTCGATCAAGCCGACCCGGTGCTTGAGGGCGTCGGTCCACTCGCGGCCGTATCCCGTCGAGCCCCGGTAGTTGACCCGGACCACCGCGAAGCCGTGGTCCAGCCAGGCCGCCGGGGTCGCGGCGAAGGCGTCGCTGTCGTGCCAGGTCGGCCCGCCGTGGATCTCGAAGATCGTCGGGAAGGGGCCGTCGCCGTGCCCCGACGGACGCTGGACGAGCGCGTGGATCCGGCCGCCCGGACCCTCCACCCAGGCGTCCTCCACCGGCAGCGAGCCCGGCGGCCGCAGGCCCGGCGGATCCAGTACGGCCCCGCCCGCGGTGGACCGCACCGCCGGCGGCTCGGCGGCCGAGGACCACAGGTACTCCACCGTCCCATCGGGCCGCGCGGTGGCCCCGGACACCGTCCCCGGCGGCGTGTCCACGCGTACGAGCTCCCCCGCGGCCAGGTCGTAGCGCCACAGCTCGGTGCGCGCCTCGAAGCTGTGCGCGACCAGCAGCGCGGATCCGTCCGGGTACCACTCGGCGCTGACGTCGCCCGGCAGGTCGATCGCGAGATCCTGCTCGGCCCCCGTGGCCACGTCCCACACCAGCGGCTCCCAGCGGCCGCGCCGCTGGTGGCCGATGAGCAGCCGGGTGTCGCCCGCGACCGGGGCGAAGCCGAGCACCTCCAGACCGAGCTCCTCCGTCCCGCCGCGGGAGTCGTCCAGCTCGGCGACGGTGCTCCCGTCCAGGGTGAGGACGCGCAGGGCGGAGTGCATGGCGTCGCCGTGCTCGGTGTGCTCGATGGCCAGCAGGGTGCCGTCGCGCGACAGGTCGCCCACGCCCGCGGACTCCCGGTGCCGGTAGATCACCGCGGGCTCCGAGCCGTCCGGGCGGACCACGTGGACGGTCGAGCCGTCCTCGTCCGTGGAGCGCCCGACGACCGTGGTGCCGTCGCGCCCGATGGCCAGCCCCGCAGGGTAGGAGGGTTCGAGGCCCGGAGTGGCGGGCTCGTCGGGGCCGCCGGCGAAGGGCTGGCGCACCCAGGTTCCGAACTCGTCGCCGTCGGTGTCGGAGAACCACCAGATCCACTCGCCGTCGGGGGAGAGGGTGCCGTCGGTGGTGCCGTTGGGGCGGTCGGTGGCCTGCCGCTGCACACCCGTGGCGCGGTCCCAGGCGTAGATCTCGAAGGTGCCGGTCGCGTTGGAGACGAAGAGCGAACGGTCCGGGGCGTCCTCGGCCCATTCGGGCAGCCCGACGCGCGGTGCGCGGAACCGCTTCTCCCAGTCGGGCATGTCGGGGGTGATCTCGCTGTCGCTGGTCATGCGCCCATTGTGGCCGCAGCGCCCCCCGGGGTGCCGACTGCTCCGAACGGGCGCACAGTGGAACCCGTACTCCAAGGAGGAACGATCATGGCCAAGAAGGCCCGCACCGGCCACCACATGCACCAGGAATCCGAACGCGCACTGGCGAAGAACACGGCTGCCCAGGCCCGTGCGAAGGCCGCGGTCAAGGACCCGCACTCCACGGCGGCGAAGACCCGCGGCATGCAGCAGAAGGCCCAGGCCAGGCGCGGCTGAACGAGCGCGGCCGACCGCCTTCGTCCGTACGCTGGCGCCATGCGGATGATCGTCCGGGGCGCCCGGCTGCTCCACACACCAGGCCTGTCCGACGTCGAGGTCGGGGAGGACGGCCGCATCGCGCGGGTGGTCCCCCACGACGACCAGAAGGAACCGCCGGCCACCGGCGTCCTCGTCGAGGCGCACGGCAGCCTGCTCACCGCACCCTTCGTCGAACCGCACATCCACCTCGACACGGCTTTGACCGCCGGCGAGCCGCGCCCCAACACCTCCGGCACCCTGTGGGAGGGCATCGCCTGCTGGAGCGAGCGCAAGCGCACCCTGACCCGCGAGGACGTGGTCGCGCGGGCCACCGAGGTGCTGCGCTGGCAGGCTGCCCACGGCGTCCTGCACGTCCGTACCCACTGCGACGTCACCGACCCGTCCCTCACCGCGCTCGACGCGCTGCTGGAGGTCCGCGACCGGGTGCGGGACGTCATGGACCTGCAGATCGTCGCCTTCCCCCAGGAGGGCATCGTCTCCTACCCGGACGGCGAGGCACTGCTGCGCGAGGCCGTCTCCCGCGGGGCGGACGTCGTCGGCGCGATCCCGCACTTCGAGGACACCCGCGAGGACGGTGTCGCCTCGCTGCACACCGCCTTCGCACTGGCCGAGGAACACGGCCTGCGGGTGGACGCCCACTGCGACGAGATCGACGACGAGCAGTCCCGCTTCGTGGAGGTGCTCGCCACCCTCGCCCTGCGCTCGGGCCTGCGCGAGCGGGCCACCGCCTCCCACACCACGGCCATGGGCTCCTACAACGGCGCCTACAGCTTCAAACTCCAGAGGCTGCTGTCCCGTTCGGGCATCAACCTGATCGCCAACCCCTTCGCCAACCTCAACCTCCAGGGCCGCTTCGACGCCTACCCCAAGCGGCGCGGCCTCACCCAGGTCCGGGAGATGCTGGCGGCCGGGGTCAACGTGGCCTTCGGCCACGACGACGTGATGGACCCCTGGAACGCCCTCGGCACCGCCAACCCGCTGCAGACCGCCCTTGTCGGCCTGTACGCCGCCCAGCTCACCGGCGCCGACGACATCCCGGTGGCCTTCTCGATGGTGACGGACCGTGCGGCACGCGTGCTCGGCCTCGGCGCCGACGCGTACGGCATCACCGCCGGAGCCCCCGCCTCCTTCGTGCTGCTGCCCGCGCCCACGCCCGAGGAGGCGATTCGCCGCCAGGTGCAGCCCCGTTACGTGGTCTCGCGCGGCTCCGTACTCGCCGAGACCCCGACCGTGCCGACCCGGCTGTCCTGGCCCGGGGAGCCCCCGGCGGACGTCGACTTCACCCGCCGCCTACGCTGACGTGCCATGACGTGGACCCTCGACACCACATCGGCCCGTGCCGCCCTGGAGATCGCTTCGGAGTACGCGGACACGGCGCTGCTCAACCACAGCGTGCGCTCCTACGCCTTCGGCGCGCGGTACGCGCAGGACCACGGCCTGGAGTACGACCGGGAGCTCTTCTACGTGGCGGCCCTCCTGCACGACCTGGGCCTGACCGCGCCGTTCGACAGCCACACCCTGCCCTTCGAGGAGGCGGGCGGCCACGTGGCGCGCGTGCTGACGGCGGGCCTGGGCTGGCCGGCGGACCGCCGGGCCCGCGCCGAGGAGATCATCGTCCGGCACATGCGGGACGACGTCAGCGCGGCGCAGGACGCCGAGAGCCACCTCCTCCAGGTGGGCACCAGCGCCGACGTCTCCGGCCTGCGCCTCGCCGAGTTCGCCCCGGCCTTCACCGCCCGGCTCCTCGCCGCCCACCCGCGCGCCGGCTTCGGCCCCGCCTTCACCGCCCTCGTCCAGGACCAGGCGGAGCGCAAGCCCGGCTGCGCGGCCGCCGCCTACGTCGCGGGCGGCGCGGCCACCCGTATCGCGGCCAACCCCCTGAACGCCTGACGGGGACGCCCGCCGCGCAGGTCACGTGGATCCGCCACCGCTTCGGATAGCGTGCCCGCATGTCGTGGGACGAGGACGGAACGCCGCACCCGCTCGCACAGCGCCGCAGCGGCCGCAGCGAACTGGAGGCCGACCGGCTGCCCGAGATGCGGGAGCTGGAGGCACTCGGCTGGGAGCCGGCCCCCGAGGACCTGCGCTGGATCTTCCTCCCGTACGTCTGGCCCCCCGCGGCCCGCACCTGGATCCCCGACCGTTCCACCCACTGGGCCGTGGACACCGCACTCGACGGTCACGGCCACATCACCGGCGTGGAGTGCGCCCCGCTCCCCGAACCCGACCTGCGCGACCTGGACCGGGAGACCGACGAGGCCCTCGCCGCGCTCGGGCTCCCGCCCCGCCCCCGGGGCCGCCTCTGGCTGCTCCGCCCGGTCGGCCCGTTCACCACGGTCGCGGCGGTCCTCGACCACCTCGACGCCCTGGCCGCGGCGGCCCCCTCCCCTGACTTCCCGTCGCTGGCCCGCACCGAACTGGCAGCGCTCCACGAGAGCGCGTAGCGGGTGTTGGCTACGCTGGAACGGTGGGGGCAGCGGCGGGAGGCGGTCCCATGAGGCGGCGGCATCACTTCCACATCGACCACGCAGGCCACTCGGTCAGCGCCACGGTCCAGACCGGCCGCACCGCGGTCGTCGAGGTCCTGGTCGACGGCAAGGAGACGGGCCATGCGACGACCCACCACGACCACCCCGTGACCGTCCGCGTCGAGCTGCCGACGGACCCCCCGACGAAGGTCTCCGTCCGTGCCACCCCCGGCCCGGGCATCCCCCGCTGCGTCTTCGAGGCCCCGGCCACAGAGCCCCACATCATGTCACCCCGCCCCTACTGACGGGCCCCGGCAAGCAGGAAGGGCCCGATCCGCGATGCGGATCAGGCCCTTGACCTGGTCTTACGAAGTCGGGGTGGCGGGATTTGAACCCACGACCTCTTCGTCCCGAACGAGGTTCGGTTGCGGAACCTGCCAGCAGCGATGGCATTTCCGCAGGTCAGGAGGTTGGTGTGGGGCGGTCTCAGATGGTCTGGGAGGGACTTGGGGAGTGGATAGGCTCCCAGATGGCTCCCGGGGAGACCGCCGCCAGCATCAGGCGCCGGTCGCTGCCGGCGGTTCGGCCTTCCTGCCCCGCCCTCCGGTCAGAGATGCAGGATCAGGTCGATGAAGGACCGCAGCAGCCAGAGGGCTGCTACACCCGCTACGGCTGACACTGCGCCCTTGAGTGCCTGGACGGTGAGCACCCAGCGGAGGAACCGCAGCCGGCGCCGCGCCCGCGGCGAGGGCCACCCCTGCACCGCCCCTTCGGAGGCGCCGCCGACGCGGGGAGGGCGGTGCAGGGCAGCCTTGATCTTCCTGGCAAGGAGTGCCAGGACAGCCTTACACTTCAATGCGAAGCTCCTGATCAGTGAACTAGTCGGGATGTTTCGGCGGGGAAGGCGCCGGCTCAGGTTGGTAGCCAGGCGGCCGGGCCTTTCCCGTGTTGTGACTGACGATATGCAATGGCGCGCGTGGAGCGGTGGAACCGAGTGAAAACTTACTCGGACCTCATTTTGTCACCTGCGAGGATTTGCGACGCGGATCATCCTAGCCGAATGCGGCGCATGGCGAGAGCGACCGCTATCTCTGTCGAATCCTTTCCTGCCTTTCTCGCGTAACGGATAAGCGCCTCCATTTCCGCCTCCATCCCGGCGCGTGCCAGTTTGTCGGCTGCGTGGGCGATTTCTGATTCTTCCCATGAGGCGGCCAGGTCGGCAAGCAGGGCGATCCTCTGGTCGGCTTTCATTTCGGCCAGCACCCCGGGGAGGTCTGGAGGTGCGTCGAGCTGGTCGGCGCCCACCGGCGAAGCGCTGTGGCTGTTGCGCCGGTCCCCCTCGCTGGATGTCGCCCCGTTGCGCCGGTCCCCCTCCGAACAGGTGCAGTCGGCTGAAGGGTGCCCTTTCGACCGCCGGGCTGCGCACAGCAGTGCTTGGAGTTCGGCGGGTCCGAGCTCAAGCGCTACTCCCATGCGGTAGGCGCCCTGTTGCGCCAGCTCGGACATGAGGTGTACCGCATCCCTGCCGGGAAGTCGCCGCCCGTGGAGCCAGTGGGACAGCTGGGACGGCGAAACATGCAGGGCCTCCGCTGCGACATGCAAGGCGGCTCCCGGCTGGACGTACTGGATGACGATCCGCAGGGCTGCGGCGAACTCCTTTACCTCGCCAGTAGTGCCGGATGCGTAGGAACTTCCAATATGGCCTGAAGCTGGCACAGCGAAGGGACCCCTTCCGGTTGCCGGGGCTGCGCACGGAGACGATCAATCGGTCTGAGCCTATCCGTTCACGGGGTGCGAGGCCTCGGGTTCTCCAGCCATCGGGCGGACTATTTTCAGCGAGTGACTGAAGTGGCTGAAGCGTCGCATTCCGGGCAATCTGGATGGCCATCTTTACTGGTGTTGTAAAGATGCCTGATCGCTGGAATCGATAGCGCTTTCCGTGCTAGTAATGGGTGGCTGTTGGGGCCGTTGGCGCCTTTCACTGCCCTTCCGAGGAGGTTTGGCTCGAATGGAAGCACCCCTGCCCTCTTGGCTGGATCCCGGCCTGGGAACGATGAAGCGTGCTGCGCTATGGCTCGTATCCGAGGTCGGAGTGGGCAAGACGTTCACCAAGGAGCAGCTCCGTGCTGCCTTCCCTGGTGTCTCGCAGGTCGACCGCCGCATGAGGGACCTACGGGACTTCGGATGGCGAATCGATACGAACCGCGAGGACGCGACGCTGGACTCTCACGAGCAGCGCTTCGTCGAGCAGGGCGATCCGGTCTGGTTGCCCGGGCGGGCGACACGCAGGGCCGGCACTGCAGCCATCGGCGCAGGACGGCGGCGGGAGGTTCTGGCGAGGGACGGGAACATGTGCCGCTCCTGCGGTATCACCCCCGGTGAGCTGTACGACGGCACAGACGAAGCCGCCCAGCTCGACATCGCTCGGAGAGAGGTCATCAAGCCTGGTGGAGGCCGGACAACGGAGTTGGTCACTGAGTGCCGGCGGTGCAGAGTCGGCGGCCGTGCGCTAGTGGCGGATCTCGGCGAGGTCATCAGGGCAGCGGCAGTGCTCAGCCCTTCGGATCGCCGCGTCCTGGAGGGCTGGTTGGCTGACGACCAGCGGGAGTTCACCGCGCTGGACCGGCTCTGGAGTGCTTACCGCTCCCTGCCTGAAGAGTCGCGAGCGAAGCTGCGCTCGCAGCTTGGTACCGCCTGAAGCCGATCTCAGCACACAGAGGCCCCTGGACAACAAGACGTAGGGAAGCAGGAACAAGGAAATGGCACAGGACTACGCTCTGCCGCCGAGCGCTGAGGAGAACCGCGCGCTGGTCCGGTCCCGTTTGCGGGAAGTCGAGGCCGGCAGCGGTCCTCGCGAGACACTGACGGTGGAGTGGCGCGGGCACCCTGAGCACCTGGAAGTCATTCAGATGCCGGCGGGGAATCTCTACTACAACCCTGCCACCCATCGCATTCGCGCCCAGTCCAGCCACGACCCCAAGCAGGCGGCAGCACTGGCTGACGACCCCTGGAGCAGCGAGAGCCAGGCGTATTTGGACCGGCTGCTGCAGGTGCTTCCCGCGGATCCGGCAAGGACGGATCCGGAGTTCGACGAACTAGTCGCCAGCCTGAAGGAGTACGGCCAGACAGATCCCGGCCTGATCACCCGTGAGGGCGTCCTCGTCAACGGCAACACCCGCCGCGCAGGTCTGGTCCAGTTGTACGGGCCCACGCACGAGATGCGCGTGGCCGTCCTGCCGGAGAGCTGCGACTGGCAGGACATCGCGGCAATCGAGCTGTCCCTGCAGCTGCGCAAGGAGCACCGCCGCGACTACTCGTACATCAACCGGCTCCTTGCGGTGCAGGAACTCGTTGACCGGGGGACGCCCTTGGCGGTAATCGCCTCAATTTTCCGTACAACAGCGGAGCGGTGCCGGCAGGACCAGTGGGTGCTGGCGAACATCGAGTCGCTGATCGAACGCAGCCGGTCGGCTGGCGGCCAGTTGTCTCTGGTGGCGTTCGAGGACCAGGCGGAGAAGTTCCGCGAGCTCCAGCGCGCCTACGTCAAGCAGTACGCGACGAACCCGGAGAAGGCCGAGCTGCTGCTGGAGAGTCGGCTGGCTGCCATGCTGCTCGGGTTCGCCAAGACCGACGTGCGCTTCATCGGCCACGACTTCAACCAGCGCTACCTGTCGAAGGTGCTTCCCGAGGGCAGTGCACCGGCCGGGCCTGCTGCGAGTACCGCCATCCCGGGTTTGGGTAGGGCGGTTAAGGGCCCCTCCGCCGACCTCAGTGCGGCCAAATCGCTGACCGACACCGTTCTGCGTTTGAGGGTCGCCATCCAGCCTGGCGGATCTGTTGAGCAGGATGCTGCCGATGAAGCGCAGAAGGAGGCAAAAAGACTGCGCGATGCGATGGATGAAGCCATCACATTCGCCGGCCGTGATGCACGCATCCAGAAGCGCAAGCAGGCAGCACCCGCCCGCCTGGCCGATGCAGGCCGGGACATCGAGCAGTGCATCACGGATCTCGTCATGTCCCGGGCTCAGAGCAGCCTTGACGAGGACGCCTTCGACGACGCCGTCACCGACCTCCGGAAGAAACTGCAGAAGCTCGCGCTTGAAGCCAAGCGCACTGTGCAGGATCCCGGTGACGGGGTGACTTGGCTCATCGAGACTCTCGGGAGGGCTCGCTAGATGGCAGGCGAGCCCAGTCTGACGATCGGGTTCGACATCACCCGTACCCGGGCATCGCTGAGGACGGTGCCTGCCTGCCGCAGTGCTCTCGGGCAGATGATCGCCAGCTTTCCCAGCGGACGGATGACAGACCGGTTGTCGGCCGCAGTCCCCGTGGACAGCTTCCTTGCGAGCATCAGCGCGTTGGCTTCCTGGCCTGAACCGGAAAGCGTCGTCTGGGAGGAGGACTTCCGGCGTCTCGTCACAGAGATGCTCGACACCGCTGACGCGGCCGAGAGGCTGCTCAGCGGTGAGGTTGGCGAGGACGCTGTCACTGCCGACCAGATCCCTACCCTGCTCGGGGCAAGCTGGAAGGCCCCTCTGGCCCCGTTCCAGCTGCGAGACACGGCTCGGCTGCTCTCGATGGGCAACGGGGCTAACTTCAGCGTGCCCGGAGCTGGGAAGACCCGGGTCTCCCTGGCCGTCTTCTCAGCACTGAGAGAGCGGGGCGAGGTGTCCCGCATCCTCGTGGTCAGCCCGAAGTCGGCGTTCGAAGCATGGCGGTACGAAGCCGATGCGTGCTTTGCTGAGCCGCTCCAGGCGCATGTGATGGGCAAGGGCTCTCCTCCTTCTGCCGATCTCCTCATCGTCAACTACGAGCGCCTGCACGGGGCGCTGCCTGCGCTCTCCGATTGGCTCAGAGCAGCTCCCGCAATGCTTGTCGTCGACGAAGCCCACCGGATGAAGCTGGGGGGGGCCGGTGTCTGGGGCGCAGCTTGCCTCGCGCTCGGTCCGCTCAGCCGCGTTCGCATGATCCTCAGCGGCACGCCGGCACCGAACGGTGCCAAGGACCTGGAGAACCTCCTGTCCTTCGTGTGGCCAGGCCACGGGCGCAGAGTGGTGACCCAGGCCGTCGACGGCGGCGACCTCGCCTATGCGAGCCAGGTGCTGAGACCCATGTTCACTCGTACGACAAAAGCAGAGCTGGGGCTGCCGCCAGTAGAGCTCCGGCTGCGGCGGCTGGCGATGCCGCCTCTGCACGAAGAGATCTACGAGGCGCTCAAGGCTGGAGGCAAGGTCTCTGCGAGGGCCGCTGCCGACCGCATGGACTTCCAGGCTCTCGGCAAAGCAGTGCTGCGCATGTTGATGGCTGCGACCAGCCCTGCCCTTCTAGTAGGCGGATCGACTCGGTACGAGCCTCTCGAGTTCCGCGTCCCGCCGTTGCAGGCTTCGGAGAACGCCCCTCTGTCGGAACTCCTCCACCGCCTTCCGGAGTACGAGGTGGCACCCAAGTACAAGGAGGTCTTGGCCATCGTTGCGGAGAATGCCTCACTGGGGCGGAAGACCCTGGTCTGGGCGAGCTTCGTCCGCAGCATTACGTCTCTGCAGCGGCTGCTGGCGCCCTTCCAGCCTGCTGCGGTCCACGGTGGCACCCAGGACCGAGAAGCAGAGCTCCGCCGGTTCAGGGAGGATCCTGACTGCTCCGTCCTCATCTCGAACCCTGCGACCCTCGGAGAAGGCATCAGCCTGCACCAGGACTGCCATGACGCGGTCTACATCGATCGCGATTTCCAGGCTGGCCGCTTTCTGCAGAGCCTGGACCGCATCCACCGCCTTGGGCTGAGTCCTGACGTCGAGACCAGGATCACCGTGCTCGCAGCCGCGGGCACGGTCGACGAGATCGTCGCCATGAGACTGGCGAAGAAGCTGGAATTCATGGGCAGGATCCTGGACGACCCCGCAGTGCGCGAGCTCAGCGATCCGGAGGAAGAAGCCCCTGTTGCCGCAGGGATGGACGCGGCCGATATGCGGGCCGTCCTCGAGCATCTTGAAACGGGCGCGCTGTAGGGTTCAGCTCACAGAGTCCCCTCCTGCAGCAACCTCTCCAAGGCATCTGCCTCCCGCTGGAGCACGATGCGGCCGTCCCCGTCGCTGAACGCCATGATGCGGGACCCGGTGCCAAGGCCTGCCTCCGCCAGGAGTCCGATAGGCAGCGAGACCTTCCCGTCTTCGTCGATGCTGAGCTCAGCTGGTTCCCGAATCACAGCCGAAGTGTGCCACTGCTGTCCCGGATGCGACTGCCCTGCTTGCCCGCGGCATGGATAGAGTCCCGTCGTGGATGGCGACGGAACGAGTATGCAGACCCCGCTGTGGCCTCTCGGCGACGACGGCAATGAGGCAGACCGCGAGCTGACTGCTGTGGCGCGGAATCTCCTTGCGGCCGATCCGGACGGCCGCAGGATGGCCGCAGCGGTCCGGCGGAGCATCGACATGCTGCTGGACGGCCAGCACACAGGCCGCTATCGCTGGGGGCAGCTGTACAAAACGGAGAAGGCGCACCTCGGCACGCTGATCGAGATCAACCTGCAGCGTGAATTCGGGTTCGCAGACGGCCGCGACATGGACTACTCGATCGCCGGGATCGACGTCGACTGCAAGTACTCCCAGACCCTGGGCGCCTGGATGATCCCCCCGGAGGCGCTCGGCCACCTGCTGCTTGTGGTCTGGGCCAGCGATGAGCGGTCGAGCTGGTCCGCCGGCTTGGTGCGTGCCCTGCCTGAGCGGCTGAACAGCGGCGGCAACCGGGATGCCAAGAAGACGCTGAGCGCCGCGGGGCGCCAGGCAGTGAAGTGGCTTTTCGACCGGGCTCCGCTCCAGGAGAACATGCTGCTGAGGTTGTCCGGGCCGGACATCGACGCGATCTTCTCCCACAAGAGCGGACAGCGGAGGGTGGACGAGCTCTTCCTGCGCGCCCAGGGCCGACGCGTCAGCCGGACCGTTGTCGCGACCGTGGCCATGCAGGAGGACTATATGAAGCGGGTGCGCTACAACGGCGGGTCGCGTTCGCGGCTCCAACCCCGCGGCATCGTTATCCTGGGCCACTACTCCAGCCACGGCCGCATCGCTGAAGCGCTCGGTTTGCCGGTGCCAGGTCCGGGCGAGTCTGTGAGCGCGCGGCTCGCTGAGGCGCGGCCCGAGCACGGTGCGGCTCCGCGGGTGGAGCTCGACGGGCGGGAGTGGGTCCTCGCCGGGCCTGCTGATCCAGAACAGGCTGTACCGAAGCTGCCGGAGATATGAGCGAGAAGGAAGCAGCGGGAGAGCTCCCGCGGTGGCAACCCCCTGAGGGTTCGTGGGCCTCGTCGGCGGCGAACCGGCGGAGCATGCTCGGCAACCGAAACCGCGACACCGCGCCGGAGCTGCTTCTGCGCTCCTTGGTGCATGCTGCGGGGCTCCGCTACCGCGTCGCTGCCAAGCCGCTTCCGAAGATGCGCCGCACGGCTGACATGGTCTTCCGGCCTGTGAAGGTGGCGGTCTTCATCGACGGCTGCTTCTGGCACGGCTGCCCGGAGCATTTCGTCATGCCCAAGACCAACCGGCCGTATTGGGAGGACAAGATCGGCCGCAATGTCCAGCGCGACCGCGATACGGACGACCGCCTCAGCGAGGCAGGCTGGCTGGTGCTCCGCTTCTGGGCGCATCTCGACCCGGAGGCATGCGCGCGTACTGTCGTCGACACGGTCACCGCACGGCGGCAGGAGGCTGCGGCGCTGAAGCGCCGGGGCAAGCCGACCCTGCCCCCGTGCGGCGAGGGGTGTGGTCCAGCGGTCAGCTGATCTTCGCCTGGTTCACCGCGAAGAGCTCATGCCGCTGATGGCCTTCCTGCCCGACGAATGCCTTGAATTCGCCGAGTTTGTATCCCAGCGCCCCGCTGGAGCGCGGGACGCGCGTGATGATGAAATCCCGCTCCAAGTGGGCGAGATGCCTTTCGACTTCCGGCTCGGACAGGTACTGCCCGTACTTCTCCAGCCGCTTGATGATCTGGTCGATGCCGAGAGGGCGCTCCATGCCACGGAGCAGCTTGTACACCGGGTCGTGGATCGCCTCCGTCGCTTCCACGAGGTCATTCCGCTCCCCTTCCTTCCGCAGGGCTCGCGCAATGGACCGGCCGACGGCCTCGGCGACGGGTGGCGGGAAGGCGTTGCCTACCTGCCGGTAGGTGGTTGTCTTGCGCCCTTCGAAGAACCACTTGTCTTCGGGCTTCCACCCTTGGATGCGGGCGACCATCTCGACGGTGAGTTTCGGCCCGGGCTTGCCCTCAGCAGGCTTCCAGCCTGGCTCGGGGGCTTCGTCTGCGACACCCATGCCATCTACGCCGAGTTTTGCCCACGCTGCCTTGGCCCTGGTCGGGCCGAGGTCCGCGCCACCGTGCTTCTTCGATCCGCCCACGATGGTGGGCGCGATGTCGCCTGCTCCGTCGGCCCAGGCTTTGGCACCTTCCCAGCCCTTGGCTGCCATCAAGCCCTCAAGTGCCGCTCCCACGGTCAGACGGGCATCGGGACGTTCCTCCGGCCAGGAGAAGTACTCTGCGTACTCAGGAAGAAGCGCTACGAGCACGAAGCGCGGACGGAGCTGGGGAACGCCGAAGTCAGAAGCATGGAGCAGCTTCCACTGCGCTGCGTAGCCTGCGCTCTGCAAGGTGTCCAGGACGTTCTGGCGATATGCCGCGAAGCGGTTGGCGCTCAGCCCTCGGACGTTCTCCAGCAGCAGCGCCTTCGGCCGCACCCGCTCGGCGAGGTTGACCGCCCAGGCGAACAGATCGCGCTCGTCCGTTGCCCCGAGCTGCTTGCCCGCGATCGTGAACGGGGGGCATGGGACACCACCGGCGAGCAGGTCCAGCTGCTCGCCGTTCACGGTGCGGTAGTCCTCAGGGGTCCATGTTCCGGGATCTGCTACATCGCCTTCCACCACGTGCCAGGCCGGACGGTTCCGGCGAAGCGTGGAGGCGGCATTCGCGTCGAGCTCTACCGCCAGGGCATGCTCGAAGCCTGCGCGCTCCAAACCGAGGGCCTGGCCACCCGCTCCCGCGCAGATCTCGACCACATGCAGATCCGTCATTCGTCCTCCATACACGCGCACTGCCCACCGCTTGCTCGGCTGCACTCGGCAGGCCGGACTCGAACGTGCGAACGAGTCCGTCTGTCGCACGAACATCCCAGCTGTATGGCAGGAAGTCCACCGAGGCTGGGATGTACAGCTGACCGCGAACGCGACCAGTGGGAATACCCAGTCTAAAGGGCTGGAACCCTGCGGACCGGGGCTCACCGGATGGCTGTGCAAGAGAATCAAAGGACTGCCGTCCGGACGCGGCTCACCTGCAGTTTTTCCCGCTTCGCGCTACGCCGGAGCGATCGCTGCTCCCGGCGGGCAGGCCATTTCCTGCGGATACCCGCGGTAGCGGACAGGCTGCGCGTTTGCGGAGCGGGGCGCAGTCAAACGCGCCCCGCCCCAGGTGTATGGCGGTGCACTCGCAGCTCAGCAGGCGGCGCATCTCTCTCCGGCCGATACTTGATCGCGTGGACGGATCACCAGCAGACAGGTCGGAACGGCTCGGCAGCCGTGAATCGGTCGTGGTCCGGTCATTCGCCGAGGGTGACTCCGTTGCGCACCTGACGCGTCTGCTTCACCGCGCCTACTCCGCCCATGCGGCCGAAGGCCGAGTCTTCTTCGCCTCGTATCAGTCGATGGGGGACACGGCCTACAGGCTGGGTGGGGGCGAGTGCTGGCTGGCTCTGCGGGCGGGTGAGCCGGTGGGCACCGTCACGGTGGCGGTTCCGTATAAGGCTCCGGAGGGATATCCGGCTCCGGCGGGGGCGGGGTCGTTCTGGCAGCTCGCGGTGGACCCCTCGTACCGGAGGGCGGGTCTTGGGCAGCGACTGTTGGCCTTGGCGGAGGAACGTATTGCCGCGCTCGGGTCTGCGCAGGTAGTGATTGATACGTCGGCCGAGGCGGTCGATCTGGTCGGTTGGTACCGCAGGCGCGGTTACGTGCCGGTCGGGTCCTGGCGGTGGGGTGTGACGAACTACGAGAGCGTGGTGCTCCTGAAGGAGCTGGCGCCCGGCGGACACGGGCTGTGACACGGACTGCTGGTGCCGCTTGTGGCGGCACCAGCAGTCCGTCGGCTACTGGCCGAGGGCGCGGGCGGCATCCTGAGCAGCAATCGTGAGCGCCTCGTCCAGGGCTTCGGTGCGGCGGCCGCCGGCGCTGGCGAGCGGGCCCTTGCCGCCGGCTCCGCCGCCGACCGTGCGCGCGGCGGGGATGAGGATGTGGCTGGCCTCGGTGCCGGTGCCGTGGAGGCTGCGGGTGACCGCGGCTGCCAGAAGGGCCTTGCCGTCGTGCTCGGTGCCGAGGACGACGACGGCCCGGCCGCCGTCGAGGAGGCCAGCAGTGTGGTGGGCCAGCGTGCGGAGCTCGTCCGGGCCAAGGCCGGTCAACTTCTCGGTGACGACCCGGCCGCCGGTGACGGTGCGGGCGGAGGCGGCGAGCTGGTGGGCGCGGTCTCGTAGTTCGGTCTCGCGGAGGCGGCCGAGTTCCCGTTCGGCGGAGGCGAGGGCGTCGAGGTGCTTGCGGAGGGCGTCGGGGGCGTCCTGGGGGCGGGTGCCGAGGAGGGCGGAGAGTTCTTCGAGGAGGTGGCGCTCGGTGTCGTAGTAGTCGAGGGCGTCGCGGCCGGTGAGGGCTTCGATACGGCGGAGGTTGGAGCCGATGGAGGCTTCGCCGACGATGCGGACGGGGCCGGCGTGGGAGCCGTGGCCGATGTGGGTGCCGCCGCAGAGCTCGCGGGAGAAGTCGCCGATGTCGACGATGCGGACGTGGTCGCCGTACTTCTCGCCGAACAGGGCGGTCGCACCGGCGGCCTCGGCCTCGGCGCGCGAGGCGTGCCAGACGCGTACCTCGGGGTCGGCGAGGAGGTGGTCGTTGACGAGGGCCTCGATGGCGGCGAGCTGGAGGCGGTCGACGGCGGAGAAGTGGGCGAAGTCGAAGCGGAGGCGGCCGGCGTCGACGAGGGAGCCGTGCTGGCGGGCGTGGTCGCCGAGGGTGCGGCGAAGCATGGCGTGCAGGACGTGGGTGGCGGAGTGGGAGCGGGCGACGGCCTCCCGGCGGGCCCCGTTCACGAGGGCCTCGACCTGCTCGCCGGCCCGGATCTCGCCTTCGGCGACGCAGACGGTGTGGACGTGGAAGCCCTCCAGGCCGGGCTTGGTGTCCAGGACCTCAAGGAGCGCGCCGCCGGAGGTGCGGATGGTGCCGGTGTCGCCGACCTGGCCGCCGGACTCGGCGTAGAACGGGCTGCGGTCCAGCACCAGTTCGACGGTGCTTCCTTGCTCGGCGCCGGGCACGACGGTGCCGTCGGAGATGAGGCCGAGGACGGTGGCCTCGGCGTCGAGGCGGTCGTAGCCGACGAACTCGGTACGGCCGTGGCGGGCCGACAGCTCGCGGTAGGCGTCCTGACGGCGCAGCGCCTCGGCGGTCTTGGCCTTGCCGCCGGCCTTGGCGCGTCGCTGCTGTTCGGCGAGCAGGTTGGCGAAGCGGTCCTCGTCGACGGTCAGGCCGGCGTCGCGGGCGGCTTCGACGGTCAGCTCGACGGGGAAGCCGAAGGTGTCGTGCAGTTCGAAGGCGGTCTCGCCGGTCAGGGTCGTGGACCGGTTCTCGTGGCTGCGGGTGATGGCGGCGTTCAGCAGCCGGGTGCCCTGGGCGAGGGTGCGGGTGAAGGACTCCTCTTCGGCGGTGACGACCTGCTCGATGAGGGCGGCCTGGGCGGTCAGCTCGGGCCAGACGCTGCCGAGGTTGGCGATGACGCTGGCGGTGGCAGGGGCGAGGACGGGCTGGTCGATGCCGAGGAGGCGGGCGTGGCGGATCGCGCGCCGCATCAGGCGGCGCAGGACGTAGCCGCGGCCGTCCTTGGCGGGCAGGACGCCGTCGGCGATCAGGTAGGCGATGGAGCGGGCGTGCTCGGTGACGACCTGGAAGGAGACCTTCTCCTCGCCGCTGCCGGGGTAGTCGCGGCCGGCGAGTTCCTGGACGGTCGTGAGGGTGGGGTGGAGTAGGTCGGTGCCGCAGACGTTCTCGACGTCCTGGAGGATCGCCGCGAGCCGGTCGACGCCGAGGCCGGTGTCGATGCTCTGCTGGGCGAGGTCGCCGAGGATCGGGAAGTCGCCCTTCTTGTCGCTCTCACCACGCTGGTACTGCATGAAGACGAGGTTCCAGATCTCCACGTACCGCTCGCCGTCGACGGCCGGTCCGCCCTCGCGGCCGAAGGCCGGTCCCCGGTCGTAGTTGACCTCCGAGCAGGGGCCGCAGGGGCCGGGGACGCCCATGGACCAGAAGTTGTCCTCCATGCCCAGGCGCTGGATGCGCTCGGCGGGGACGCCGATCTTGCGCCAGAGCTGCTCGGCTTCGTCGTCGTCCTGGTAGACGGTGATCCAGAGGCGGTCCTTCTCCAGGTGGTAGCCCTGGGTGAGGAGTTCCCAGGCGTAGGCGATGGCGTCGGCCTTGAAGTAGTCGCCGAAGGAGAAGTTGCCCATCATCTCGAAGAACGTGGCGTGCCGGTTCGTACGGCCGACGTTGTCGATGTCGGAGGTACGGGCGCACTTCTGGATGGTCGTGGCACGAGGGAAGTCCGGGGTGACCTCGCCGAGGAAGTACGGCTTGAACTGGTTCATGCCGGCGTTGGCGAGGAGCAGCGTCGGGTCGGAGGGGATGAGCGGGCTGGACGGGACCTGGCGGTGGCCGCGCGAGGTGAAGAAGTCCAGGAAGGTGGAGCGGATCTGCGTCGAGCGCATGGTGGTGTGGCCCTCACGGAAGAGTCGTGGAGAGATGGGGGTCGATCACACGCCGAGCCGGGCCGAGAACAGGGACTGAGGGGTTCTCAGTTCTCCAGCTCGACGCAGATAGCTCGCGCCCCCACGGTGTAGACCATGACTCCAGATCCGTTGTCTGAGGTGGCGCAGCCGTCACCGGACGCAACGGTCCGCTGCGACTGCGCCACCCAGCGTAGCGGGTCTGGCGTCAAGATCGCTTGGATTTATGCGCCCCGTCGCCCGGTGCCGGTCAGGGACAGGAGCGTTCCGGCGAGGTCGTCGGCGTGGGGGAGTACGACGGCGGCGCCGGCCCGGGTGAGCGTCGCCGGGTCGGAGAAGCCCCAGCCGGAGCCGACCGGGGTCACGCCGGCCGCCCGGGCCGCGTGCATGTCGGACTCCATGTCGCCGACGAACACGGCGTCGCCAGGCGTCACGCCGAGCTTGTCGAGGGCGAGCAGGAGGCCGTCCGGCGCGGGCTTCGGCGCCGCGTCCTCGTAGCAGACGACGACGTCGATCAGGTCGAGGACGGCGGGTGGCAGGAGCCAGTCGACCCGCTGGCGGCTTCGCAGGGTCACGATGCCGGTGCCGACGCCGGCGGCGCGGAGCGCGGCGAGGGTGTCGGCCACGAACGGGAACACCTCGGCGGTGAGGGTGGCCGTGGCCGTCGCCGCGTCCCAGGCGTCCTGGTTGATCGTTCCGGTGTGTCCGAGTTCGGCGAGGACGTGCTCGCGCGGGGTGGTCTCGGCCCCGGCCGGCAGGTCGGCGACGGTGACGCGCCGACCGAGGGCGGAGGTCGCGAAGCCCGCCAGGGTGGCGAGCTGGGCGTGGCGGCTGTCGACGAGGACGCCGTCGAGGTCGAACAGCACGGCCCGTTTCACTTCGAATCCTCCTTCCGGGGCGCGGGCAAGTCGGCCTCGGCGAACAGGGGGTGAAGAGTGACGTTGTGCTCGGCGAGCAGTGTTCGGCCGCCGAGAGGGCGCTCAAGGATGCACAGCGCGTCGGACACCGGCGCCCCCGCGAGCCGTAAAGTCCGGGCCATGGTGAGCAGTTGTGCCCCGGAGCGGACCACGTCGTCGACCAGGACGGTACGGAACCCGTTGAAGGCGGCACCCTCGATCTGGCGCCGGGAGCCGTACGCCTTGGGGCGGCGGCGCAGGAAGACGGCGGGCAGTCCGGTGGCGGCGGACAGGGCGACGACGAGGGGGACACCGCCGAGTTCGATGCCGGCCAGGAGCTGGGCGTCCTCGGGGACGAGCGCGGTCATGGCGGCGGCGGTGTCGCGCAGGAGCGCCGGATCGGCGGCCAGAAGGTACTCGTCGAAGTAGGCGGCGAGCCTGGCGCCGTCGGCGAGCTGGAACGGGGCGGTGACGCAGGCGGTTTCGGCGATCCGGGTGGCCAGTTCGGCCAGGGGCGGCGGCGTCGCGGTGGTGGTCATGCTCCTCCGATCGATGCTGTGCGGAGCGCGGTGAGGCGGGAGCGGAAGGCATCGGCGGACCCGGCGGTGTGGAGGAAGCTGAGGGGCCGGGTGGGCGTCTCGTACAGCCACTTCTCCTCGCGCAGGAAGGCGAGCAGGCGCAGGGTGGTCGACCCGGCGAGGCAGATCGGTACGGGCCGGACGGTGGTCGCGTAGTAGACGGCGGCGGTCAGCTCGTGGAGGGTGCCGATGCCGCCGCCCATGGCGACGATGAGGTCGGCGTGGGCCAGGTAGTGGTTGAGCCGGGTGCCGAGGTCGGGGAGGTGGACGGACGCGGTGGCGTAGGGGTTGAACGCGCCCCAAGTGTCGTGCTTGTCGATGAGGGTCACCGCGGTGACGGCGGCTCCCTGGGAGGAGGCTCCGCGTGCGGCGGCCTCCATGAGGCCGTTGTAGCCGCCGTGCAGGAGCTGGTACCCCGCCTCCGCCAGGGCCCGGCCGATCTCCTCGGCCAGCTTCTCCTCATCGGCGGAGGCGGGGCGGACTCCGCCGAAGAAGACGGCGGTCGGACCCTCGCCCACCGGCCCCGGTCGGCGGGGCGCGCTCACACCAGCTCCTGGTAGCTGCGGTACGCGGCGACGGCGGTCTCCAGGCCGCTCAGCGCCTCGGGACAGGCCCGCTCGACCAGGGCGAGCGTCCGCTCGACGGCCGCGTCGACATCGGCGGCGAGCGGGACGGCCGGTCCGCTGATCGCCGCCTCCAGGTCGCGGAGGCAGACCCGGCCGATCGGGGTGACCGCGATCTCCTCGCGCAGCTGGTACCAGCCCCAGAACCGTGAGGTGGGGGCGAGGGCCGTCTTGATCAGGTCCTTCGTCGCGGTGTGGAGGCGGTGCCATTCGGCGTACGCGATGAACCGCTGGCCCCGCTTGATGCGCTTGTGCAGCAGCACGGCCAGCACCAGGTGCTCGATCAGCAGCTCGGTGCAGGTACGGGGCCGGGCGAGGAACTCGGCCGCGAAGCGCGCTGCCACCGTGCGCTCCTCGGGAGTGGCGGGCGGCGGCTCACGGTCGAGGAGTAAGGCCGTGGACACCCTCGCCCGGAGGCCCGGGACGTGCGACGCGGGCACGAGGTACATGTCGATCTGGTGCAGGCGTCCGTCGTCCGGTACGAGGAAGACCATGCCCACTCCGCCGAGGTCGGCGACGATCGTGTCGCGCCAGCCGGGCAGCAGGGCGCCGGCCTCGACGGACATCAGGTCGTTCAGGGCCTCGACGAAGGCGGGGAGCTGGGCGTCGTGGACGCCGACGACGAAGTCGACGTCCGAGAGGCGGTCGGCGGTGCCGTGGGCGAGCGAGCCGCGGACCATCAGCTGCGTGACGGCGGGGGAGGCGGCCAGGATCTCGGAGAGCCGGGACAGCAGCGGGAGCTGGGCCGGGCGGTTGGCGTAGGTGAGCGCGGCCAGTTGCAGGGTGGACACGGGCGTCCTCCGTTCTGATTTCGGCTTGCGGCCGTGGCGGTCAGGCCGTGAGGGCGAGCAGGCGGCGCTTGGCGGTCGTCCAGCGTGTGGCGGCCTCCTCGTCGCCGAGCGAGGTGTGCACCTCGGCGATCAGGTCGTAGACCGTGCCCACGGGCAGCGCGTAGGTGTAGAAGAGCCGCAGCAGCATCCGCTCGGCCGCGTCGGTGTAGCCGAGGCCGGCCATGGCGCGGGCGGCCTGGAGCCGCTCGGCGAGCACGGTGTGGTCGGCGGTGGGCAGCGCTTCGGCGGCGGCCGGGGCGAGCGAGGGCCGGCGGGCCAGGCGCTGGTAAGCGTCGTCCGCGTACACGTCGGCGATCAGGTGGACCCGGTCCGGGCCCAGCAGGTTGCACACCCCGTGGGCGTACGTCGGCGTCAGCCGCCAGATCCGCCCGCCGGTCATGTGGACCTTGGCGCCGCCGGTGACGAGGAACGCCGACGTGTTGGTGTGCAGGGGGATGTGCAGCCGGTGCCGCTCGACCTGGTCGAGCTCGTCGTAGTCGCGGTGCTCCCACAGGAAGGCGTTGGCCTCCAGCCGGGCGAGCCGCACCCACATGTAGTTCAGGCCCAGCTCGGTCAGGAGCGCGGCCGTGGCCGGCATCTGCGACAGCAGGTCGGTCGGCCGGGCGGCGCAGTCGCCGATCGTCACGTCGGCGGCGTCGCCGGAAGCGTTCATCAGCGAAGTCGTCCACCAGCCCCCGGACTGGTAGGCGCTGTACTCCTCCTTCCAGGGGGCGCGGGCCGTCAGGGCCTCGTGGCGCATCCGCTCCAGCTGAGCGGGGTCGACGGCGTCGAGCTGGGCGATCTGCCCGGCAAGGGCGGTCAGGGTGTCCATCGGTTCCCTCCCGTCACCGGCCCGACGACGAGCGGGGCCGGTGGGTACGCGGTGCTGGATGGGGTGATCAGGCGGAGCCGCTGCCTTGGGCTCCCGATCTGACGCCTCGCGGTCGGAGCACACGCCAGGCGAAGTGGCGTTCAGCATGGCGGTGGGCGGTGCGACATGGATACGACGTCGTCGCCGTCACGGGACCGTCCTCACAGCCGCCCCGCGCCCGGCCCGCGCCCGCCCGGTGGCCGACTCGCGTCATCGTGCGTCATGACCACCGTCATGGCCGCCGTCATCTCGGCCTGGAGCCGTCCGAACGGGTCCGCTGCCGATCGGCCGGGGCTATCGTCGGTTGCAGACGAACGGGTACGGAGAGGATCTGCCGTGGCTGAAACTCCCACGCTCTTACGGGTCTTGACGCTCCGGCGGCACTGGCAGGTCTACGAGACCTTCCGCCTCCGGCTCGAAGCGACGGCGAGCTCGATCGCCGACGACGAGAACGATGCGCGGCTCCGGGGGCTGTCGGTCTCGAAGCGGCAGTTCGAGCGCTGGTACGGCGGCGCGGTCAAGACCCGCCCCTACCCCGACCAGTGCCGGGTGCTGGAAGCGATGTTCGGTGTCGGCGTCGATGTCCTTCTCGCTCCCGCCCCGGCCGCGTCGCGGACCGCACCCGCCTCAGCTGATCCCCCGCTCGTCGTCCCGCCGCCACGGCCGGCTCCTGTCCTCCTCCCCACCGAGCAGGCAGCGGCACTGCCTGTCGGCGGCCCGTTCAGCAGCGAGCCCCGCTTCGACGCGGGCACAACGGAATTGGAAAGGCAGGTCGCGATGGCGGCTCGTCGTGCGCTTCGGTTCACCGCGATGGCGGAGGGCAGCAGCATCGGCCCGGAGACCCTGGGCCAGATCCATGACGAAGTGCGGCGGCTCACCGCCGCGTACCCGAGGCTGGCACTGCCGACGTTGCTCGGCGACCTGGTCGAGGTGCAGGACCTCACCTTCCGCCTCCTGGAGCACGGCCGCGTCAAACCCCTGCAGGCCCGCGAGCTGTACCTGCTCGCCGGGATCACCTCCGGCATGCTCGCCAAGGCCAGCCACGACCTGGGCAACCCGAGCGCCGCGATGATGCAGGCCCGCACCGCCTTCGTGTGCGCCGACAACGCCGACCACCACCCCATGCGCGCCTGGGTCCGCTCCCTGCAGTCGCTCATCTCCTACTGGGCCGGCCGTCCCGCCGAGGCCGCCGACTACGCCACCCTCGGTCAGAGCGTCGCCGGCAAGGTCCGTGGCACGACCGGCGTCTGGCTCGCCTGTCTCTCCGCACGCGCCCACGCCCTGATCGGCGACGCCGACGCCACCCGCACCGCCATCCAGCAGGCCGAGGACGCCCGCGCGGCCGTCGAACCCGACGACTTCGACGCCTTCGGCGGCATCATGACCTTCCCCGTACCCCGGCAGCTGTACTACGTCGCCGAGGCCACCGTGCACCTCGGCGACGACCCGGCACTCGGCGAGAGCCGCTCGGAGGCCGCCGTCACCGCGTACCGCGACGCCGCCGAGGACGAGTGGGCCTTCGGCGACGAGGCCGGCGCGCAGACCGACCTCGCCCTCGCCCGCATCGCCCGCGGTGAGATCGAGGGCGCCGTCGAAGCCGTACGACCCGTCCTCGACCTCCCCATCGAGCAGCGGAACTTCGGCATCACCAGCAGCGCCCAGCGCGTCCACGTTGCCCTGCACGCCGACGGGCACCGCAACGGCGGCGCGGCGGCTGGTCTGCGCGAGGAGATCGAAGCCTTCACCGCCACCCCGACCTCCGTCCTCGTCCGATGAACCCGCAGGTAGGCTCCGCGCCCATGACCCCAGTCCACCTGACCGGCCCGAACCTGGCCCTGCGCGAAGTCGAGCCCGAGGACACCGACGCCATCCTGGCCATCTACGGCGACCCCGAGGCCACCCGGTACCTCAGCTTCGAACCCCGCACCCCCGAACAGGTCCAGGCAATCGTCGACCGGTCCATCGCCTCCGCCACGGACACCCCGAGGACTGAGTACTGCCTCGCCATCACCCGGCGCGGCGAGCACCGGCTGATCGGCTACGCGCGCCTGGCGACCGAACCGCAGCAGGCGGCCACCATCGGCTTCGCCCTGCACCCGGCTGAGTGGGGCAAGGGACTCGGCACGGAGACCGTCCACCTGCTGTGCGCGCTCGGGTTCCGGACGCTCGGCCTGCACCGCATCTGGGCGGCCCGTTCCCCTCTCAACGAGGCGTCCGCGCGGACCCTTCTGCGGGCGGGTATGACTGAGGACGGCCGCATCCGCGATCACGTCTTCGTCCGCGGAGCGTGGCGGGACTCGATCACCTACTCGATCCTGGAGGACGAGTGGGCCCCGATCGGCGACCTGGGCACCGGTCCGGTGCCGGGGGCGAGCCGGTGATCACCGAGGCCGGCTTACGGCACCATCTGGTGATCCCGGGCATCGCCGAGTTCGCACGAGGCGGCCTGCCCGACCCGCCGGCCACCGACGACGGCAACGACTGGGTCGACGGCGTCTGCTGGCTCTACTGCGGACAGCAGCAGACCAGGGTCCTGTGGATCGGTCCGGCCACCGTCGCCGGAGCCCAGGCCCGCATGTACGCCTGCGGTGCCTGCATCAAGGAACTCCAGGCACGCATCTGGCACTCCCTCCGGACGCATGACTCGCCCGCCCGCCTCGCGCAGTCGCCGGGGCACGGTCCCGAGCACCGCTTCGGGACGAGGGGGCGGGGCCGTCACCGCCGTAGTCGCTGACCGGTAGACCGCCTGAGAACCGTCCTGTTCGGAGGAGGCAAGCCCCTTGGGGCCGGCGCATTCGGCGCCGGCCCCAAGGTGTGTGGCGCATCAGGCCAGGGTGATGAGGGACTGGGCGAGGGAGCGGGCTTCGGGTGCGAGACCGTCGAGGATGTCCCGGGCATAGGGCGTGCCGGGTCGGGCGGCGAGGTCCTGGATGACGGTCCACTGCTCGGCGATGAGATGGAGAGCCTGCCTGGATCGCTGGATAGTGTCCCGTCGGTGGACAGCGAACTCCTCGGCACGCTGGTGTGCCTCGGGCCAGGTGATGTCTCCCCGTTCGACGAGCTCGGCCAGAGGCGGGGTGGTGTCGCCATCGGCGAGACGCGCGGTGTCGGCATTGATCACGTACTGCCAGAGCCGTTCTGTCTCCAGCCGCTCGTTCAGCGCGGCTGTGGCGTCGGCGAGGGTGATCTCGCTTTCGGTTACCTGCTCGGCGAGGTCGGGGGCGTGCTCGCGGAGGCGGTCGTACTGCTTCTGTAGGGCTACGGCCCGGGCCTTGCGCTCGGAGACTGTGTTGTAGGCGTTGTCGAGGCTGAGGGTGCCGGTGCGGACCTGTTCGGCGAGGTCGGGGGAGTGCTTGAGGACGACGTTGGCGGCGGACAGGCGGCTGCGGCTGAGGCCGTGGAGCTTGGCCAGGTCCCGCAGGGAGTGTCCCGAAAATGAACACGCCATCACGGTGATCACGGCCTCCTGCCCCTTGCTGAGGTGTCGGCGGAATATGTTCTTGGAGAAGATCAGCGCTGTGGGGTCGTCTCCGGTGTAGGTGGTGAAGCGGGGCTCGACGCCGGCGATCTCGCAGGCGGCCAGACGGTTGCGGCCGTCGAGGAGGACGCCGTCGGCGTCGAGGACGATGTCCTCGTGTTGGCCCTCGGTCCTGATGGACTCGGCGAGGTCGAGCAGCTCGCCCTGGCTGAGCATCGGGAACAGGCTGGTGACGGGGTGGATCTTCAGGGTGTGCTCCTTATCGGATGACGGGATGGGATTCAGCGTGTACGGCGCTGCTGGTCGGTGCGGACGGGACGGTAGGTAGCCGACTGGGGTGCCGGGCCACGGCTGGTGGTGCGTTGGGTCAGGTCGGCGAGGCGGTGCAGCCGCCAGGTGAGGACTTCACTGACGCTGGTGGCGGTGTCGAGTTCTCGTTGGGCGGTGGCCTCAGTGAGAAGGGCGGCGGGGCTGTGGCCGGCGGCGCCGGCTTGGGCGAGGGTGGCTGCGAGGGCGGGCCAGCCGGGCTCGGCGAGGATCTGTTCGGCCTGTTCCGGGAGCGCTCGGCGCACGGTCGCCGCTTGCTGACGGCGAATCCACTCGGGCAGCTCGGTTCCACGCTGGTGGATCACGGCCAGCGGCTCGGCTGCCGCGACCTGGTACGCGGCCTGGAGGTGCTCGGCTGCCTGTCGTGCGGCCTCCGCCTGTTGGTTGTGGCCGCGGGTGCGGTGCCAGTGCTGAGCGGCCACGGCCGCCAGCAGAACGGCGTCGAGGAGGACCGCGAGGAGGACTCCGTCCTTCGGGGCGGGTTCACGCAGGATCGCCTTCACCGCGCTGCGGGTGGCCTGAGCCTGCTGGTGCTGGGCGCGGATGCGAGAGCGGCTGGCCCGCTCGAAGGCGGTGGCTGCCTGCAGGAGTCCGGGCCGCAAGGCCGGAGGGGCGGCCAGGGGTAGGACGTCGAGGGTTTCGGCGAGCACGGTGATGTGCGCCTGTCCGGCCTCGTCCTCGCTGTGGTCGAGGAGCTCGGGCACCCGGTCGGTGGCCCGGGCGACGCGACGCCAGGCATGGGACTCCGGCGGTGCCGCTGGACTGGTGTCGGTGGCGGTGAGGCGTTCATTGATCTTGGGGTAGGAGAGGTCGGGGGCGAGGGTGGAGCCGGAGAACCAGACGGGCTGGCCGTCCTTGTTGGTGTCGTCGGCGAGGGCGACCTTGTAGCCGCGGATGTCGCCGGAGGGGAATCGCTGGATCTCCACGAGAACCCCGGAGCCTTCGAGGAGGCGGAAGAACTCCTCTGGTGTCGTGGCTGCTGCGAGGAGGGTGCGGGCGGTGGTGCGCAGGCGTTCGCGGGCGGTTGTGGCTCGGCCTGTGCGCTGGGCTTTCTCCCGTTCGGCGCGGGTGGGGCGCTTGGCGGCGGTGCGGTCGCCGCGCGGCACCTGCCGCAGCCCGTATTCCTTCTCGATGGCGACGAGTTCCTTGTCGGCGCGCAGGAAGTCGTTCCAGTTCCGGGGCGGGCGGAGGTCTCCTCGGACCTTGGTGGCGACGATGTGGATGTGGTCGTCGGCGTGGCGGACGGCGACCCAGCGGCAGGCGTCGGGGTCGCCGGCGGGGGCGATGCCGGTGGCATCGAGGATGCGGCGGGCGATGGTGGCCCACTCGTCGTCGGTCAGGTGGCGGTCCTCGGGCGCGGCGCGGATCGAGCAGTGCCACACGTGGTTCTTCGGCGCCTTCGAGCCGGCCTGCTTGACCCGCAGGTCGAGGACGTCGGCGAGCTGGGCGAGTGTGGCGGCGGGGTTGCGGCCGGGGTC
The DNA here is from genome assembly GCF_042742535.1 of Streptomyces sp. NPDC058880. Classification (NCBI taxonomy): domain Bacteria; kingdom Bacillati; phylum Actinomycetota; class Actinomycetes; order Kitasatosporales; family Streptomycetaceae; genus Streptomyces; species Streptomyces sp. NPDC058880. Next base: position 138,687 of record NZ_JBHYMC010000002.1, on the reverse strand, counting down.
AGGCACGAAGTCGTCCCACGCGGCGACGAGGTGGGGGTCGGTGTGTTCGTTGGCGCGGCCGGGCCCGTAGAGATAGTTCAGGACGCCCCGGGTCTTGTGGCCGGGCTTGACGATGTTCGCGATCAATCAGGCCGCCCAACGGTTTGTGGCGGCCACGATGGCGGCGACGTCGACAGCCGTGACCGCCTCCTGGACCAAGGCCGCCAGCCGTCCGGCCTCGGCAAGCACAGCGGCGTCCATGGGGTGTGTCGTCCCGCCTTCGTTGAGGCGTTTGGCGATCTGGTTCGCGTTCGTGCCGACCCTGGAGACCTGCTTGCGCAGGGCGGCGTACTCGTCGATCAGGTCGTCGACGGGGGTGCGCTGCTCGGGCAGGGTGAGGTCGTCGTTGAGGTGGGCCATGACGATGGCGCCGACGAGGTGCGCGCCGGCCAGACCGAGGCGACGGGCTTCGTCGAGGATCGCCCGCTTCTCGTCGATGCTGTAGCGGACGTCGACGCGCTCCTTGCGCTGCACGTCCTGGTGGGCGCGGCGGCGGGCGACACGGCGCAGCGCGGCCTCGTCGGCGGCACGCGCACCCCCTGTCCCCGGTGCGCCCTCGCGCCGGGGGCCTGCCTCCGCCACCCCCGGGGCGGAGGCTTCCACGTTGGACCGGCCCTTGGACGGTCCAACGTCATACCTTGCTCCGCCAGGAGCTGCCGTCATCCCGAATGCACGCCGCCAATGGTCCATCAGGGTAGATGACTTCGAAGGCGGTGAGGGTGTGTCGTCGTGGTGCTGCGGGGCCGCTGTCATGGGTCGTTCTCCTGCGGGGTGAGGTGAGTGGGGTGGTCGGCTCGCGGTCTCGGGGCAGGCGCCTACCGGGGCGTGGCGTGGGCGGCTGGCTGGTCCCCCGGGCAAGGCGTGCGGGGCCGGTCCCCGCAGCCCTTCGGGGACCGGGCCGCCGCGGACCACCGGGACCAGGGGAATCGGGGACCGTCCCGAACTGGGACCGGAAGGAAATGGGGGACCGTCCCGAGCCCGGGGACTGCGGGAGAAGGATCGGGGACCGGACCGGGGACCGTCCCCGTGGACGCGGTGGGGGACCGGTCCCCTCCCGTCCCGGAATCCGATGACCTCACGGTCCCCGATCGGACATGGGGACGGTCCCCAAATGGTGGGGACCATCACGACGGTCCCCACCATCTGGGGATGTCGGGCGGGCAATTGGGGGCCGAGTCACCTATAGGCCATCTGACCTGCGGAAAGCGTTCCGGGACGGTCCCGATGTGGGGACCGTCCCCATGTCCTTCGCAGGGGACCGTGGTGGTTGCGGGGAGGGTCCCCGTCGCCGGGCGGCAATCCGGGACCGTCCCCGATCGTCTGGGGACGGTTCCCTTGGCGGGACCGAGGTGTGGATTTGGGGACGGTCCCGCTCGGGTGGGACCGAAACGTCGCGATAGGACGGTCCCCAAGGGGCACCGGGACCGTGGCGCATGGGGGACCGTAGTCGTCAGGCTGCCAGCGGGGGTGCGCGTCGGCGGTCCGGGCCGGTGAGGATGACGCAGGTGGTCATCTCTGCCAGGCGGGAGGCGACGCGGTCCCCGACTGCGGTGCGGAGTTCCACGATCGGCAGGTTGGTGGTGATCAGGGTCGGGAGCATCTCGGTGTAGCGGCGGTTGATCAGCCGGTACGTCAGCTCCTCGGTCCACTCGGACTGCTTGGCCGCGCCGAGGTCGTCCAGGATCAGCAGCGGGCACCTGCCGAGCTCTTGGATCTCCCGCTCGGGGTCGTGGTTGGGCCGGGGCCGGAGCTGGGCGTAGAGGTCGGCGGAGGTGACCGCCCGCCAGCGCAGGCGCGTACTCCGGCGGCCAGCAGCGAGCGGACGGCTCCGTAGGCCTGATGGGTCTTGCCGATGCCGGTGGGTCCGGCGATCAGCAGCGAGGGGCCGTAGGAGATGCCCCGGGTACCGGCCGGCCCGCTTCGCCCGGCGCGGGTGACCGCCTCCACCCAGCCCAGGACTTCGGGTTGCGTGGCGAGTGCCTCGCGGTAGCGGGGCGGGATGCGGCGGTCGTCGATGCCCACTGCGGCTTGGGCGACGGCCCGTGACAACCGCCGTGCGATGCGCCGGCCGCGCCACCCGCTGCGCTGCTTCGGGGTGCGCTCGGCGAGGCGCGCGGCCAGGGCGACGGCCTTGCGGGTGGCGCGATCGCGGGTGATCTGTGCCGCGTCGCGATCGCGTTCGGCGATGCCCAGGCGGGAGAGCAAGCGTTCGCGTATCTCGCGGCCGGTCCGGGCGAGGATGCTGTGGGAGGCGGCTTCCGGCTTGTGGAGGCGTAGCTCGATGCCCATGGCCTGGTGCCAGAGCAGTGCGGCCAGGACCGGGCCCACGAAGGCTCGCACGGTGCCGCCGACCAGGCCGGACTCGGCGTACGCGGGGATCACCTGCACGGTGGTGATCACCCAGGTCAGGGTGCCCGGCAAACCGGGTGCCTGCTTGGGGCCGTGGAGGTTCTGCCGTGCCAGCAGCGCCGTGACGAACAGGGCGAACTCCGCGGCGGCGAACATGGCGGCGCGTTCGGCCGTGCCGCTCATGTCCAGGTAGTCGGCGGCGAACCGCCAGCTGGTGTCGGCGCTGTACGCGGTGCAGCCGACCGCGGCCAGCGCGGCGATGGTGACGGCGGGCGACGCAGGCTTGCGGATGCCGCCGTTCCGACGTGTGCGCTGCTGTGCCAGCCGCCTGATCAGCAGGGCGGGGCAGGTCAGTGCGAGTGCGATGAGAGTGAGGGACGTGGCGTTCCAGTGCCCGAGTTCGGGCAGCGCGAGTGGTGTCATGCAGGGGTCTCCGGAGACCCGCCCGCGCCATGCAGGCACGGGCGGGCGGTGTGGTGATGGCGATGAGGTGGGGAGGCGGCGCCGGAGGCGGGCGAGGCCGTTGCGACGAGACCAGGAGCACGGTGGGGTGGCCGACCCGGAGGCCGGACCGGCACGAGCGGGGGGCGGCTCAGCGTCTGCTGGAGCGAGCGGGACCCGAAGGGGGAGTGCCGATGCCGCCCGCCACGCCTGTGGTCGGGCGTGGCGGGGCCGACTGCCGGGTGGGAGCCGTGGCGGCGACGGCTTCGCGGCCCGCACGACCGGACCGGTAGGGCGCGAGCTGGGCGCGTACCGCTGGAGGGATGACGGATCCGACGGAGCGCAGGCGGGCCTCGACGTCAGGGTGTGGGTCGGCGGTGAGCTCGTGGAGGGTGGACGGTGCTGTCTCGCCGACCGCGACGGCGCGCCGGTTTCCGCGCAGTTCGGATAGGTATGCGGTCACGTCGTCCGGATCCGCGACCGGGAGGGGATCGGTGTGCCGTGCCAGGCGGTCGCGGCGGTAGGCGTCCCACTGGCGGGCGATGTCCACCGGCATGATCCGAAATCCGGAGGTGCGGGTGTGCGCCGTTACCGCTTCGCGGACGTCCCAGCCGTGGGCGGTGAAGGGAACGTCGGCCAGGATCTCGTGCCACTGGGCGATCTGGTCACGGGCAGTGCCGCTGTCCGTGTGGGCGGTGCGGGTGTCGAGGCGTCCGACGTAGGCGAGCAGGATGGCGATCTCTCGGAGGTCCAGGGTAGTTATTCCGTTCCGGTAGGGGTGTCATGGGCTTCGAGCTCGGTGAGGGCGTCGAGCAGGGCGCTGGTGTGCTGTTCGGCGCGGGTCCTTCCGGTCGCAGGACCGGTGGAGGCGCCGCCTGGCAGGGAGCGCAGGTGCGGGCGGCCAGGAGCGGGAGTGTGTTCGCGGGTGATCCACTCGCGCCAGTCGGCGGACCAGGCGGCGGCGTTGCGCGGTCCCCAGACCGCCCGGTAGTTGCGCCACTTCTCGTCAGCCGTTCGCAGGGCTTGCTCGCCGAGCCGGCCGAGGTGGCCTTGTTGCCGCAGCCACGTCTCGGTGGCGTCGTCGATGTGCCACTGGGCGGCGGGGATGAGCGGGGAGCTGCTGCTCTTACTACCGTTCATCTGTAGTTCTCTACTGTTCTGGGGGTCGGATTCCGGCCCCCGGCCGGGCTGGAATCCGGTCCCCCCAGGGGTTGGATTCCGGTCCCCGGGGCCGGCTTCCGGCCCCTCTGCAAATGGCTTCGACGGGCTGGATTCCGGCCCGGTGGGGGCCGGATCCCGGTCCCTCGCTGTGGCCTGCTCGGCGAGGAACCGAGCCGCGTGGGGGAGGTGGTAGTACCTCTCGCCGCGAGGGCCCTTGCGATCCTCGATCCACGCCAGCTCGCCGCTGGCGATCAGTTTGTCGAGGGCGTCCCGCACGGCGCTGCGGGACGCGTTGGCCCGCTTCATGAGGGCGGGGACCGAGGCGTACGCGATGCAGCGGCCATCGACGCATCGGTCGGCGATCAGCACGAGGATCATGCGGGCGGTGCCCTTGCTGCGGCTGTGGTCCCACACCCATGCGCGGGCGTCGTGACTCATCGGGTGGCGGCTCCTTGGTAAGGGCGGGCAGGGGGTAGCCCGTTTCGGGTGGGGGAAGGGGAGGGTGGGGTGTGACGGTTGCGGCCTGCCGGCGTGCGGTGCTGGCAGCTTCGCTGCCCGGCTTTGGAGAGCCGGGGCTTGCCGTGTCCCCCGGGGTCAGCGTCCGGGGCGCATGGACAAGACAGCCACATTGGTTCGCGCAAGTCCAGCATTCCACCGAGAAAGCAAACAGCTCACGGCGAACATGTCCCAGTGGGTGTGTAAAAACGGTAAACCCGAATCCCCGGTTGACCAAATAGCTCGGGAATTGGCGGGACGAATAGGGCAAGTCGCAACGCTTCGGCAATGACCGCGCCACTCCCCGCCTCTACCTCCAGGTGCTCTATCTGTGCAGGTTGGAAGGGTGCGAACTATGGGCGATCCTCCAGCCGACGGACCTGACGGGTCATTATTTGGTCAACCGGGGATCCGCTGCTATGTTTCGCAATTTTTCGGCGGCAGGGTAGGGAACCTGACAACAAAGCGGCGGAATGTAGCAGCAGATCCCCGGTTACCCAAACCGGGGATCCCAAGTTACAAAATATGCATGCCCCCGACACCTCTGGAAATCGGTCCGGCCGGGAATCGAGTCGCCCGTGCCATCGAGCGAGCCCGCACCGCCCGCGGTGTCGCCCAGGCGCCAGCTGGCAGCCCGTGCCACCGCGCTGGGCCACCCCATGACCGTCACGACGATTTCCCGCATCGAACGCCGACGCCGCCGCTGCGACGTCGACGACCTCGTCGCGATCGCCGCCGCCCTCGGCGTCTCCCCGCTCGTGCTGCTCCAGCCCGCCGCGTAGCCGCACGAGCCCGGCCTGCGGCGTGCCAGTGTCGCCGCCGGCCACTCCGCTCAGGCCATCTGCCCACTCCAGAACCGCGGTCGAACCCTCGACCTACTCCGCCGTACCTGATGAGGATCCTTCTTGCGTCAATCGCCCATGGCCGCAGCCTGTTCCGACTCCTCCGCCCTTCCCCGTCTGTTCCGCCCCAAGGAGATAGCCGATGCCCTCGGTTGTTCCGCCTGGTGGGTCAAGGACCGGGCCAGCCGGGGACGCATCCCGTTCACCCGGGTCGGACGTGCGTACCGCTTCACCGCTGAACACCTCGCGGAGATCATCCGCCTGTACGAAGTGCGGCCGGCGATCGCACCCGAACCAGTCGCACCCTCCGTCCGCACGGTGCCGTCGCGCACGGCAGCCCCATCCGCCCGCCTCCGCGCCCGTCGACCCCGCCGCGCACGCCAGGACGATTTCGACACCACCGCGTAGCTGACGAGCAACCAAGAGGGGAGGAAACAGTGGGCTTCGCGGAGAAGCGCAGCAACTACTGGCGCGGTCGTTACAAGGCGGCGCCCGAAAGCACAACACGGTCGTCGACTCGACCGGAGCGACCATCAAGTTCGCCACCAAGCGAGAGGCCAAGCGGGCCGCCGACGAGGCGGAGATCGGCTTCCGGCGCGGCGACGTACGTGACCCGTCGCTGGGCCAGGAGACGTTCGGCGAGTACGCGAGCCGCTGGTACGGCGCCCAGGACCTGGCCGCGTCCACCATGCAGAACTACCGCCGCCACATCGAGGAACACCTGCTCCCCGACTTCGAGGACAAGGCCCTCGCTGGCATTCTCCGTACCGACGTCGCGCTGTGGGAGAAGAAGGAACGCGCCTCCTACGCAGCCTCCAGCGTCAAGACGTGGCGGGCCACGCTCCACCTCATCCTCGCCGACGCCGTCGACGAGGGACTCATCGACGCGAACCCCGCCGCCAAGCGCCGGGGGAGGGGCAAGCGGGCCGGCCGCTCCGCCGACCGCGGCCCGGAGAAGGTCGTCACGGACGCGCTCGGCGCCCTCCTGATCGCCGAGCGGGCCGCCCTGCTCTCCGGCCGGGACGACGAGTTCGTCGCGGTGATCCTCAAGGCGTACACCGGCATGCGCTGGGGCGAAATCGTCGGCCTGGAGACCGAGTTCGCCCGCCGGGGCTCGGTGCGTGTGGAGTGGCAGCTGTACGAGCTCGACTCAGGGGTGATGGTCCGCTGCCCGCCCAAGGACGACAGCTACCGCACCATCGACGCCCCCGACTGGCTCTCGGCCCTCGTGGCCGACCACGTCGCCCGTACCAAGCCCAAGCCGTGCCCGTGCCATGGCAGGACGTACGTCTTCCAAGGCCAGGGCACCGCCCGCACCGGAGGCCACCAGGGCGCGAAGCTGGTCGACGTAGCCCGCCGCGCCGGCGTCTCCACGGGCACGGTGTCCAACGTCCTGAACCACCCCGACCGCGTGCGCGAGGCCACTCGCACCCGGGTCGAACTCGCCATCACCGAGCTGGGCTTCGTACGCGGCGGGGCACCCACGGAACACGCCGCCCACTGGCGCCGCAACGGCTTCGCCACCTGGCTCTTCCACCCGGCGACGACGGGCTGGTACCCGAAGAAGGCGCCGCAGGAGCCCCGTCCGGTTCCGCTCCTTGGCGACCCGTTCCCGGGCATCCCGGTCCGGGGTCGCAACGCCCAGGGGCGCGCCGACGCCTGCTGGACGGCTATCGCCAGGGGCCTCACCCCGCACGGCCTACGCCATTCCCACCGCACCCACATGGAGGACCTCGGCACGGAGAAGGTCCTCATGGACGAGCGCATGGGCCACATCGACGGCTCGGTCTCCGCGCGCTACGCCCACGTGACCTCGGGCATGCGCCAGCGCCTGCTCGCGGGCCTCACCCAGCAGTGGGAGGCAGCGCTCGATACCCGCCTGTCTATGACCCCGAGGTCCCCGGTGCGTGCACTCGACACGCTTCTGCGAGCTCGATCGGCCGTACGGTAGCCGGACGGGGTGCGTGCCGCGCCCGGCAGCACGTCAGTTGCGCAGGAGACGCCGGAGGTCGTCCAGCGGCAGGCGCGTTTCCCGAGAAGCGGCGCCCGCCTCGAAGCGGATGCCCTCAGTGCCGAGGACATCCGCGGGAGTCTCTGTGCGCGGCCACTGGAAGCCGGAGCTGACGGCCCCTGACGTGGTGAGCACCCGCCATGCGTTGGGGCACTTGCCGCAGGTCGCCAGGTGAGTACCGACCGGGACGGCATGGCTGTTGATCACAGTCGCCACGTCTCCGTAGGTCGTCCATCGCCCGGACGGGATGGCTTCCAGGAGAGCGTGCAGACTCGACCAGTCCTTACGGGTACCGCTGAGCTGCTTGGCCAGGTCCGCGAGGTGGCTGCCCGCCAGCGCTGCCCACTCGTCGGGGTCGACGGTGTCCGGGACGGGTTTGGCATCGACGTCCCACCAGGTGGTGCCCTGTATCCCGTCGGCTTTGCGGCCGGTCACGCTGGTGAAGATGTGGTTGGCCAGCCCGGTCGGCGTGTACGGCTTACCGTCGGCTTCCCAGGTCAGTGGCTCGGCGGTGTTGTTGCTCCATGTGGCGCTCGCGCGTCTGCCGTCCTCACCCACCCAGGCCCGGATGTCCTCGCGGACGGATTCCGGTGCGCCATGCCTCGGTACCAGCCGCAGCCGAGCCCCGTCCGGCAGCAGTCCGGCGTCGACGAGAACGTGCACCGCGTTGCGGGCACGTGAGCGTTCCTCCAGTTTCCGGGCCGCGGCCTTGGCCTCGATCCGGGCCGGAGCGAGAGTGAACTCCTCGACCTCCGGGGTCGGATAGACCTTGGTGAATCCGGCGACGAGCTGTCCCTTGACCTTCCAGAGGCCGACCTCGATGAGGTCGATGTCGAGGTTCATCTCCGACAGCCACACGACGGTGTGGGTGACCTGCTTGGGGAAGCCGGCCGCGATGATCACCTGTCGGGGGCGCTGGAGCAGTTCCGGACTCCAGTCCCCGTCCACGTGGTTCAAGAGGCGCTGTCGGCACTCGTCGAGTTCGACGCTCTCGCCCCTGCCCTTCAGGAAGTCACGGTGCGCCTGGGCCAGGGTGTCGAGGTCGAACCGGGACACCAGGGCGGCGTAGGTGATCGCCTGGAGGTGGACGTCGCGGTCGGCGCTACCCCGCTTCAGCTCGACCACCACGAGGCGCCCGGTGGCATCCAGGCCCAGGACGTCCAAGCGGTCGCGCGCCGGCACCCCGTCCGTGTCGGCCCACCGATCGAACTCGGAGGTGATCACGAGCACCGATTCGCCGAGGACCTGAGGGTGCTCGATCACCCACTCCTGGAGGTGCTGCCGTTCGAGGAGGCCTTCCGCTGCCAGCGTGGTCGGTGAGACCGGCGTGGCCGAGTCCCCGTCGACGGTGAAGAGATGATCCACGCTGTCCCCCTGCCCCAGTCCGTCAGCCCGGCGCTCCCACGCCGACTGCCCCGAGCCTACGTGCGGGTTGTGACATGGGGCACTCGCTTTGCGGTAGATCACGGACGGCTTGGGAGGCGATTCCGAGGTCGGTCCCCGGCGAGATCTCGTGGATGGGCACACGGCGGTGCCGTCGGCCTGGCTCAATGGAGGCATGGAGATCGGAGAGTGCTGGGCCTATCGGGCCAAGCCGAAGGAGCTGGGCGGTGCCCTGCGCCAGGTGGAGATCGTCCGGGTGGGAGCCTCCGGCAGGTCAGGGATCCACGTGCGGTTCCTGGACGGTGATGAGGCTGGACTGCAGGAGTGGGTCAGCGCGGGCTGTCTGGTCGCTCTCTGGGCTGACGTCGATGCCTTCCGTGCGGATGACACGGCGGAGCTCGCCCTGACCGAGGCGTCGAGGGAGGTACGGGGCAGCGCCGAGTGCGAGGCGGCGCGGATGATCCTGGGCTTCGTCCACCCCAAGGGGCGACTGCGTCTGCGCAAGGCGGTGGCCGACGCGGGCGTGCTGGAGCTCGGCCACCTCGACGAGACGGCGCCGCTGGTTGGCATGGACCCCGCCGAGCTTCGCGACGATGCCATGGTCCACGAGGACCGCAACGGCCTTTGTCTGGTTGGCTGGCCGGTGGCCGAGCGGATCGCACGGCAGGTGGCCAAGCGGCTGGCAGAGGAGGTCCTGCCGGAGGTGGACCGGCGGCAGCAGGCCGTGGACGAGGAGCGCGCCCGGCCCTCCTGGCACTCGTACCACCGCCGGGACGACCGCAAGCTGGACGCCGAGGCGGCCGCCCTGCGCACGGTCCGGGAGTGGTGCGGTGAGGAGAAGGCCGAGCGCTACGACGAGCTCGTCGCCCTACGCGCCGAGGTCCTGCGACTCGGCGAACTGGTCGAGCAGGCAGTGAAGGCGCTCCGGGACCGTGGGCACGGCGTCATCGCCTCCACCATTGAGCGCGGCCTTGGGGTCCATGTCTCCAGCCTTGGTCCCGACGTACGTCGCTGAAGCCGTCGCGCCACCGCTCGGGCTCCGGCTTGGGCGGTGTGGGCTCCACCGGCGCCTTCACCTTCTCCGGGCGGTGCGGGTGCCAGCCATCGAGGAACGGCCGCAACTCGTCCCCCGTCGGCTCGGCGTGGAAGTTCCGGGCACCGAGACCCTTCCCGTTCAGGGTGGGGTCCAGGCGGTCGGCCTCCACCCTGCCCCACGCCGACCACTCCCGGAGCCGCTGGGCCTCGACGGGGTCCTCCGTCTGGGCGGCGGCTTCATCCAGCGCCGTGCAGAAGGTCCGGATATCTCCTGCGGCTCGCCACTGCTCCAGCGCGGTGCCGAAGTGTTCGGCCCGAGCCGCGTCCACCGCCTTGATCGAAGCCGCGCCGACCGCGGCCTCCCACTCCCGTTGGGCGCGCTCTTGCCTTTCGGTTTCCAGTCGGCGGTTCTCGGCTTGCTGCCGTTCCCGCTCGTCCCGAAGCCGACGCTGTTCGGCCTCCTGCTCCAGCCGGGCCCGTTCCTGCTCATCGGCCCGGGTTCTCAGCGCCCGGAGTACCGAACCGATCTGGTCCTCAAGAGGCTTCTTCTCGGTGTCGGCCCACTCCTTCTTCCAGCCGTACTGGTAGCCCTGTTGCTGGGCGAGGACCATCTCTAGCTCGCCGGACGGCTCGAACCGTTGCGCCGGGACGACCCGCTGCCAGTCGTACGTGCGGCGGCCCGCCGGCTTGGGCACATACCGGACCTGCTTCTGACGTTCCTTGAAGGTGATCTCGTACGTACGGCCATGGATCGTGAGCAGTGGCCTCGCCTGCCTGCGCTTCTTGGACACCGCGATCTCCCCGTGGAGGGGGAGGGCCTGCTCGGCGATGAGGCGGAGCAGGGACAGCACGCGGGGAAGCACCCCGTCGGAGATCTCGAAGGCGCTGTGGTCCGCGGTCACGGCAGCGAGGACATCGTCCACGTCGGTGATCACCCGACTTCGCGCCAGACGGATCCGATTCCACTCCGTGTCATCCTCGCCGGTCACCCGGAGCAGCCCCAGGAAGAAATCCCCCTTGGCCCGCCCGCTGTACTTCAGGTGGTACCCGGCAGGCGCACACCGACGAGCCGCGTCAAAAGCCCTTCGGTAGCGGGCTCGCTCCGCCTCGTCCGGGTTGGAGATGCGCAGGAAGCGGCCGGCCTGCTGTACCTCGGCGATCAGGGCCTGCCCGATGTCCGCAGGAGAACGCCGTGGGGCCCTGGCAACGCGCTGCATGGGGAGCTTCTGCTCGGCAGCGGCCTGCTGCTCGAGGTGGTCGGATTCCTGCTTCCCGTGTCCGGACGGCGTTGCCGGGCGAGACTTCCGCGGCGCCGGCTTGGGCCTGTCGGGGTGATGGCCGTGCTGAAGGTAGAAGCGCCCGACCTCGGTGATCTCCGCCTGCCATCTCCCGCCCTCCTTGGGCATGACGATGTGCCCCCGCTCCTTCAGGGCTCGGGCGGTGGCGGCGAATTCGGGGGTGTCTGACGTGACAGGTTCGACGCCCTCCCCGATCCGTGTCAGGAGGGTGAGCTGGCGATCGTTGAGGGGTGACCAACGGTGCATGTGATCGTCGTACCGTCGGGGCTCGTGCCGGCACAAGCCATGCGGTGAGCTTTCCAAGCGGGCGGGCGCTCGGCCCGGCCCCCGTGGGAGCCGGATTCCGAGGTCGGCTCCCAGATGGCTCCCAAGACAGGCCCGTAAACGCAGGAAGGGCCTGACCCGCGATGCGGATCAGGCCCTTGACCTGGTCTTACGAAGTCGGGGTGGCGGGATTTGAACCCACGACCTCTTCGTCCCGAACGAAGCGCGCTGCCAAGCTGCGCTACACCCCGATCGTCGCCCTGAAGTGTTGCTGTCCTGGCGACATCGATTACTTTAGCGGACCTCTCGCCGGAGACGAAATCCGGTTTTCGCGGAGGAGGTGCGGGGCCCCTAGACCTTCGGTGTCAGCGTCAGGAGCGTCGCCTCCGGCGGGCAGGCGAAACGGACCGGGGTGAAGCGGTTGGTGCCGCAGCCGGCCGAGACGTGCAGGTAGGAGCGGTGGCCCGCCGCCTCGTGGGTGGAGAGCCCCTTCACCCGCTTCGTGTCCAAGTCGCAGTTGGTCACCAGGGCCCCGTAGAAGGGGACGCACAGCTGCCCGCCGTGCGTGTGGCCGGCGAGGATCAGCGGGTACCGGTCAGCGGTGAAGGATTCGAGGACCCTCAGGTACGGGGCGTGCACCACGGCCAGCGAGAAGTCCGCGTCCGCCTCGGGTCCGCCGGCGACGCTCTCGTAGCGGTCCCGCTTGATGTGCGGGTCGTCGAGACCGGTGAAGGCGAGCTCCAGCCCGTCGAGCTTCATCCGGGCCCGGGTGTTGGTGAGGTTCAGCCAGCCCGCCGCGTCGAAGGCGTCCCGCATCTCCTCCCACGGGTTGTGCACGGCACCGACGACCGGCTTGTTGCCGTTCAGGCCGTGCCGGCCCTGGACCTTCTCGATGAGGTAGCGCCCGGGGTTGCGCAGCCGCGGTCCGTAGTAGTCGTTGGAACCGAAGACGTACACGCCGGGGAAGGACATCAACGGGCCCAGGGCGTCCAAGACCTCGGGGACGCCTTCCGTGTCGGAGAGGTTGTCGCCGGTGTTCACGACGAAGTCGGGGCGCAGGCCCGCCAGCGACTGCAGCCAGGCGCGCTTCTTGCGCTGCCCGCCGACCATGTGGATGTCCGAGACCTGGAGTACGCGCAGCGGGCGCGTCCCCGGCGGCAGCACCGGCACCGTGACCCGGCGCAGTCGGAAGGACCGCGCCTCGAAACCGGCGGCGTAGGCCACACCCGCGGCCCCCACCGCAGCGATACCGGCAGCCGCCTTCAGTGGTACTCCGTAACGCGCACGCATGGACCCATCGTCGCAGACCGGAAAACGGGTGAGCGCCACCGTCCCCGCACCTGGCAGACTCACCTGCATGACCACGCTCAAGGCCAAGCTCCAGGAAGACCTCACCACCGCCATCAAGGCGCGCGACGAGCTGCACTCGTCCACGCTGCGCCTGACCCTTGCCGCCATCACCAAGGAGGAGGTCGCGGGCAAGGAGGCCCGTGCGCTCTCCGACGAGGAGGTCCTCAAGGTGATCGCCAAGGAGGCGAAGAAGCGCCGCGAGGCCGCGGACGCCTTCGCGCAGGGTGGTCGTCCCGAGCAGGCCGCGCGCGAGAGCGCCGAGGGTGAGTTCCTGGACACCTACCTGCCCAAGCAGCTCTCCGACGAGGAGCTCGCCGGGATCGTGGCGGAGGCCGTGGAGGAGGCTCGCTCGGCGGGCGCCGAGGGCCCGCGGGCCATGGGCGCCGTCATGAAGATCGTGACCCCGAAGGTGGCCGGACTGGCGGAGGGCGGGCGGGTCGCCGCCGCCGTGAAGAAGGCGCTCGCGTAGGAACCCCGGAGACGGAAAGGGAGAGGGCCCCAGCCGACCTTAGGTTCTAGTGGTCGTTGCAACACCCCAGTTCAGGGGTGTCAATGGACTTCAAGATCCGGGAGGACCGGAGGCCGCAGGGACCCAGGAAGCTGGTCCAGGAGCGGGAGGCATACTTCCGGCTTGTGGATCAAGGAATGGGCTACTCCGAGGCTGCCGTGGTCATCGGCATCAACGTCCGGACGGGCAAGCGATGGCGGAACGGACGCGGCGCCTCGGGCAGGAACAAGGCGGCACCACCGATCAACGCGGTGGTGCCGCCGCCCGTTGGAACGGGCCCGCCCGCGCCCTCGCGCTACCTGGGCGAGGCGGACCGCATTCACATCGCCGACCGGCTGCGCGAGAAGGCCACCGTCCGGACCATCGCGGCCGAGCTGGGCCGCAGCCCCTCAACGATCAGCCGGGAGATACGCCGCAACCGGCATCCCACCAATGGCCAGTACCGGCCGCACGCCGCCCAGGCCCGTGCCATGGCCCGCCGGCCCCGCCCCAAGCCCGGCAAGATCGGCCAGAACCCTGAGCTGCGGGACTTCATCCAGGACCACCTGACCCTGCGCTGGAGCCCGGAGCAGATCTGCCACGCTCTGCGCAGACGCTTTGCCGACCGGCCGGAGATGCACGTGACCCACGAGACCGTCTACCAGGCTCTCTACGTCCAAGGCCGCGGTGAACTCCGCCGTGAACTGACGCGCGCCCTGCGCACCGGACGGGCCATGCGCCGCCCGCACCGCCACGCCGCCAAGCGTCAGCCGCGCTTTTCGCACTCCATGGTGATGATCAGCGAACGGCCCGCCGAAGCGGCCGACCGTGCTGTCCCCGGCCACTGGGAAGGCGACCTCATCGTCGGCCGCAACTCCCGCTCCGCCATCGCCACCCTGGTCGAACGCAGCACCCGCTACCTGCTGCTCGTCCACCTGCCCACCGACCACAGCGCCGCCGCCGTCCGCACAGCACTGACACACGCGGTCCAGACCCTCCCACCGCACCTCAAACGGTCCCTGACCTGGGACCAAGGTTGCGAGATGGCCGCTCACCACGCCTTCAGCGTCGCCACCGACGTCCCGGTCTACTTCTGCGACCCCGGCAGCCCCTGGCAGCGCGGTTCGAACGAAAACACCAACGGCCTGCTGCGGCAGTACTTCCCCAAGGGCACCGACCTGTCCGTCCACACCCGCGAGGACCTCGACGCCGTCGCCGCCGAACTCAACAGCCGCCCACGCAAAACGCTCGGCTGGGAAACCCCAGCCGAGCGTCTGTCTAAACTACTCGCGGCTTGATCAACTCACCGCGTGTTGCGACGACCCCTTGAATCCGCCGATGGCGGGGCCCTCCCTCATGTGGTCGCCGCGTGCGGCCCGCTGCGGCTACGGGCCGTCGGGGCCGCCGATCACCGTGCCCGGATCGAGGGAGATGCCGGGCAAGGGGATGTCCGGCTGGCCCGCACCGCCGCCCGTGGGACCGCCGGTCTGGCCGGCGTTCTGGCCGTCCGGCCGTCCGCCGGGCTTGCCGTCGCCGCCGGGCTTGCCGGGCCGGCTCGGGTTGCCGGTCGACGGCTTGTTGCCGCGGGAGCCGCCGGAGGGCACGCTCGGTTCCGCGATGTGGACGGTGGTGAAGCGCGGGGCCTCGCGGCCGGACAGCGCGCCCGTGATCGCGTCCTTCCAGATCGGGCCGGGCAGACCGCCGCCGAAGACCTTGGCGAAGGACTTGCCGCCGATCACGATGTTCTCCATCGTGATCTTCCTCGCGCCGCCGGAGCCCACCCACACCGCGCCCGAGACGTTCGGGGTGTAGCCCACGAACCAGGCGTTGTAGCGGGAGTCCGTCGTACCGGTCTTGCCCGCGCTGTCGCGGTCGGTGAGGCCGGCCCGCTCACCGGTGCCGGAGTCGACCACACCGCTCAGCAGGGTGTTGATGGTGTCGGCGGTGTTCTGTGACATCGCCCGCTCGCACTTGCTCTTGGGCACCGCGAGCGCCTTGCCGTGCGCGTCCGTGATCGACTCGATCGCGATCGGGGTGCAGTAGACGCCGCGGTTGGCGAAGGCCGCGTACGCGTTGGCCATCGTCAGCGGGGACATCTCCTCCGAGCCGAGCGCGATGGCGGGGCCGTCGGCCAGCTTCGCGCCGCTCGCCGGCACCACGCCCAGCTTCGCCGCCATCTCGGACACCGGGCACAGGCCGATCTCGGAGATCATCTCGACGAAGTAGGTGTTGATCGACTTCTCCATCGCCGTGCGCAGCGAGTAGGGGCCGATCTCGTCCTCGGTCTCGTTCTCCGCGGACTCCTTCTTGGTGTTGACGTAGTTCGAGCCGTCGCAGCGGCGGATCGGGCTCGGGTAGTCCATCTTGTTCGGGGCCTGGTAGACCTTCGTCGGGGGCATGCCCCGCTCCAGGGCGGCGGCGGCGATGAACGGCTTGAAGGTCGAGCCGACCTGGAAGCCGAAGTTCGAGCCGCCCATCCGCTTGTCCACGGAGTAGTTGATCTGCGTCTCGTTCTTGCCGAAGCCGTACGGCTTGGACTGGCCCATCGCCAGCACGCGTCCGGTGCCCGGCTGGACCATGGTCACAGCCGTCGCGACGGAGTCCTCCTGGTAGACGTGGTCCTTGATCGACTCGTTGGCCGCGTCCTGCGACTGCGGGTCCAGGGTGGTGCGTACGGTCAGGCCGCCCTGGTTCCAGATCTTCGCCCGCTCCTCGCGCGTCTTGCCAAAGACCGGGTCGGTCAGGAAGGAGTTGCGCACGTAGTCGCAGAAGAAGCCCGCGCCCTTGACCGCCGTGATGCAGCCGTTTCGGGGCCTGGTGACCTTCAGGGTGACCGGCTTCGCCTTCGCCTCGTCGGCCTCCGCCTGCGAGATGTCCCTGGTGTCGGCCATCCGCTGGAGCACCACGTTGCGGCGCTTCATCGCCTCCTGCGCGTCGTTCACCGGGTCGTAGCGGCTCGGCGACTGCACGACGCCGGCCAGCAGCGCGGACTCCTCCAGGGTCAGGTCCTTGGCCGGCTTGCTGAAGTAGCGCTGGGCCGCGGATTCGATCCCGTAGGCCTGCTGGCCGAAGTAGGTGATGTTGAGGTAGTTCTCGAGGATCTTCTTCTTGCCGAGCTCCTCCTCGACCTGGATCGAGTACTTCAGCTCGCGGATCTTGCGGCCGAGGCTCTTCTCCTGGGCCTCGCGCACCTTGGTCTCGTCGTCGCCCGCCTCCTCGACGAACACGTTCTTCACGTACTGCTGGGTGAGGGTGGACGCGCCCTGTGCCGCGCCGCCCTCCTGCGCGTTGCGGTTGACCGCGCGCAGGATGCCCTTGAGGTCGACCGCGCCGTGCTCGTAGAAGCGGGAGTCCTCGATGGCGACGATGGCCTTCTGCATGTACGGGGAGATCGAGGTGAGCGGTACCACCTGCCGGTCTCGTGAATAGACGGTGGCGATCAAGCCACCCTCGGCGTCCAGAATCGTGGTCCGCTGGCTCAGCGGCGGTGTCTTCAGATTGGCCGGGATCTCGTCGAATCCTTCGACCGTGCCCTTGGCGGCCAGCCCCAGGGCGCCTGCAGCCGGAATCGCCATGCCGGCCAGCACGACTCCGGAGAGAACGGACACCCCGAGGAACTTGGCGGCCTGCTGGCTCCCGGTGAGCCCGCCGCCCGAGCGCTTCTTTCCCATGGAGGGCAGCCTACGTTCTCATTCACCGGACACGCGCGAATGCCTTGGCCTAAGCTGACCCCAACTGTCACAGCAGTCCGGTGCGACATCAACCCCTCGGCTTGATTTTCACCCTTCCCGAATGGGGTGGACTGATGTCCGAATCTTGTCGCCCCCGTGAACACGATCCGCCGATTACACCCGAATCGCCGGAATGGTCGGGCATGTCGCCGGATCACTCCGTCGGGTGATCTGCCGCTTACCCATAGTCCGTTCGGACCATTCAAGATTGGGCCCGTCGGGGGTGTTGCGCTGTGCCCGGCTTCCGTAACGTCCTCAACTGGCAGCGGTGAATATGCCGCTACCGCCGTGGGGGAGCCTCGATTCGGGAGAGGACGGCGCCGGGATGGGCTGGGTTACCGACTGGAGTGCGCAGGCAGCCTGCCGCACTACCGATCCGGATGAACTGTTCGTTCAAGGAGCGGCACAGAACAGGGCCAAGGCGGTGTGCACCGGGTGTCCGGTGCGGACCGAATGCCTGGCCGACGCGCTCGACAATCGCGTCGAGTTCGGCGTGTGGGGCGGAATGACCGAGCGGGAACGACGTGCGCTGCTGCGCCGGCGTCCCACCGTCACCTCGTGGCGACGGCTGCTCGAAACCGCCCGTACAGAGTACGAGCGCAGCACGGGCATCCTCACCATGGATGCAGACGCGGAGATCGACGTTGCGTACGAGACGTACGCGGCAGCCGGGTAGAACACGCGGCCGCCGCCTTCGTACAGACGCCTACGCTCCGGCCGGTACCCCGGCCGCGAGTCGTTCTCCGATGGCCCGCAGCCCGGCGAGGTCGTGCACATCGCCGGGCAGGGCGGCCACTTCGGCCACCGCCACCTCGGGGTGAAGCGAGGTGAAGCGATCACGCGTGCGCTGTTCACGCGAGATCACCTGCATGCGTTCGGCGTGCAGGCGCAGCAGTCCTGCCGTGATCCGGTCGACGGTCGTGGTGTCGTCGCGGTGGGTGTCGTCATCGGCGCCGGGGGGTTCGGCGGCCGTGTCACGAAGTCCAGCTTTCCCGGACTCCTGATCGACAATGCCGCCGTCTTCAAGATTCTCTGCGGCGGCCAACGCCCGTTCGGCGGACAGCTGGTCGGCGCCGCTGCCGTGCACGCGGTTGAGCACCAGGCCGGCCAGCGGCATGCGCTCCGCAGCCAGCCGTTCCACGAAGTACGCCGCTTCGCGCAGCGCGTCCGGTTCGGGCGCCGCGACCACGAGGAAGGCCGTGCCGGGCGCCTGGAGCAGCCGGAAGGTAGCGTCGGCGCGTGTGCGGAAGCCGCCGAACATCGTGTCCATCGCCGCCACGAAGGTCTGGACATCCTTCAGCAGCGAAGCCCCCATCAGCTTGCTGAGGGTGCCGGTCATCATCGACATGCCGACGTTCAGGAACTTCATCCCGGCCCGGCCGCCCACCTTCGCCGGGGCCATCAGCACCCGGATGAACTTCCCGTCCAGGAAGGACCCCAGGCGTTTCGGCGCGTCGAGGAAGTCCAGCGCGGACCGGCTCGGCGGGGTGTCCACGATGATCAGGTCCCAGTCGTCCCGGGCCCGCAGCTGCCCGAGCTTCTCCATCGCCATGTACTCCTGCGTGCCCGCGAAGCCGGCCGACAGCGACTGGTAGAAGGGGTTGGCGAGGATGGCCCGGGCCCGCTCGGCGTCCGCGTGCGCCTCGACGATCTCGTCGAAGGTCCGCTTCATGTCCAGCATCATGGCGTGCAGTTCGCCGCCGTCCTGGCCGGCCTCACGGACTCTGCGCGGGGTGTTGTCCAGCGAGTCGATCCCCATCGACTGCGCGAGCCGCCGCGCCGGGTCGATGGTCAGCACGACCACCTTCCGCCCGCGTGCAGCGGCCCGTACGCCCAGTGCCGCGGCCGTGGTGGTCTTGCCGACGCCGCCCGCTCCGCAGCACACGATGATGCGGGTCTCCCGGTCGTCCAGCAGCCGGTCGATCGCCAGCCGCGGCGGTGTGTCCAGACCCACCGTCTCCACCCCCTCGCTCATTCGGCCACCGACTGCTTCCGGAGTTCCTTGGCCAGCGCGTACAGCCCGGCCAGATCCATCCCCGCCCCGAGCAGGGGCAGTTCGTACGTCGGCAGGTCCAGGTTCGACAGTACGGCGCGCTGGGCGCGTTCCAGTTCCACCCGGCCGGCGTGCTCGGCGGCCTGCGCGAGCAGCGGCTCGACCAGCCGTTCGGCCAGTCCGCCGCGCCGCGCGCCGCCCAGCCCCGCCCGGGACAGGGCCCGGGCCACTCCGGCCCGGTGGTCGCCGGCCGCGGTGCGCAGGGTGTCCTCGTCCAGGTGGTGCGGGCGGACCATGTTCACGATGACCCGGCCGACCGGCAGCCCCGCCGCGCGTAGTTCCTCGATGCCGTCCGCGGTCTCCTGGACGGGCATCTCCTCCAGGAGGGTGACCAGGTGGACCGCCGTCTCGGGGGACTTGAGCACCTTCATGACGGCTTGCGCCTGGTGGTGGATCGGTCCGAACCGGGCCAGGCCCGCCACCTCGTCGTTGACGTTCAGGAACCGGGTGATCCGCCCGGTCGGCGGCGCGTCCATGATCACGTGGTCGTAGACGTACTGCCCGGCCCTGTCCTTGCGGCGGACCGCCTCGCACGCCTTACCGGTCAGCAGCACGTCGCGCAGCCCGGGGGCGATGGTCGTCGCGAAGTCGATGGCGCCGAGCTTCTTGAGGGCGCGTCCGGCCGAGCCGAGCTTGTAGAACATCTGGAGGTAGTCCAGCAACGCCCGCTCGGCGTCGATGGCGAGCGCGAAGACCTCACCCCCGCCCGGCGCCACCGCGATCTTGCGCTCCTCGTAGGGGAGCGCTTCGGCACCGAAGAGCTGTGCGAGCCCCTGCCTGCCCTCGACCTCCACCAGAAGAGTCCGTCCGCCCTCGCGCGCGAGGGCAAGCGCGAGTGCTGCGGCGACCGTGGTCTTGCCGGTGCCGCCCTTGCCGCTGACCACCTGGAGCCTGCTCACACCGCCCGAGCCTAACCACTCGGCTCCCGGGGCGCGCATGAGCCCCGCACCACAGGCACTACCCTCGCTCCCATGACCAAGAAGTTCGAATACGCGACGGTTCCGCTGCTGGTCCACGCCACCAAGCAGATCCTGGACACCTGGGGCGAGGACGGCTGGGAGCTCGTCCAGGTCGTGCCCGGCCCGAACAACCCCGAGCAGCTCGTGGCCTACCTCAAGCGGGAGAAGGCATGAGCGGCGTCGTCGACGCGAAGCTGGCCGAGCTCGGCCTGACCCTGCCCGACGTCGTCCCGCCGCTGGCCACGTACCAGCCGGCCGTGCGGTCGGGCGCCTACGTCTACACCGCGGGCCAGCTACCGATGGTCAAGGGCAGCATGCCCATCACCGGCAAGGTCGGCGCCGAGGTCTCGCCGGAGCAGGCCAAGGAACTGGCCGCCACCTGTGCGCTGAACGCGCTGGCCGCCGTCAGGTCGGTCGTCGGCGACCTCGACAAGATCGCGCGTGTCGTGAAGGTCGTCGGCTTCGTCGCCTCGGCACCCGACTTCACCGGCCAGCCGGGCGTGCTGAACGGTGCGAGCGAGCTCCTGGGCGCCGTCCTCGGTGAGAAGGGCGTCCACGCCCGCAGCGCCGTCGGCGTGGCGGTCCTGCCGCTCGACGCGCCCGTCGAGGTCGAGATCCAGGTCGAGCTGGTCCCCGGGGCCTGATTCCCCGCGGGAGCCCTACGGAACGGGCGACCCTCGAACATCGGGCCGGATGGCCGTAGCATCCGGCCATGCCGAATGGTCAGCAGCAGCCCCCCGCCGGGGGCCAGTGGTACCCGCCCGAATGGCCCGACCGCATCCGCGCGCTCGCGGACGGCTCGCTCACCCCGGTGCGGCCGCGGCTCGCCGCCACCGTGATGCTCCTGCGTGATACCGCGGACGGGCCGGTCGTCCACATGCTGCGCAGAAGGGCCTCCATGGCCTTCGCCGGCGGTGCGTACGCCTATCCGGGCGGCGGGGTAGACCCCCGCGACGAGGAACAGCACGTCGGCTGGGCGGGGCCGTCCCGGGCGGACTGGGCGGCCCGACTGGGAACCGACGCCCGTACCGCCCAGGCCATCGTGTGCGGCGCCGTCCGGGAGACCTTCGAGGAGGCCGGTGTCCTGCTGGCCGGGCCGGCCCCGGACACGGTCGTCGGCGACACCACCGGCGACGACTGGGAGGCGGACCGGCGGGCCCTGGTGGCGCGGGAGCTGTCCTTCGCGGAGTTCCTCGACCGCCGCGGCCTGTGGCTGCGCTCCGACCTGCTCGGGGCGTGGGCGCGCTGGATCACTCCGGAGTTCGAGCCGCGCCGCTACGACACCTGGTTCTTCGTGGCCGCCCTCCCCGATGGCCAGCGCACCCGCAACGCCTCCACCGAGGCCGACCGGACCGTCTGGATCCGCCCGGCCGACGCCGCCGGCGCCTACGACAAGGGCGAGCTGCTGATGATGCCGCCCACCATCTCCACCCTGCGGTCGCTGGAGCGCTACGGGCGCGCCGCGGACGCGCTCACCGCGGCCGCGTCCCAGGACCTCGCCCCGGTGCTGGCGCAGGCCGCGCTGGAGGACGGCGAGGTGGTGCTCAGCTGGCCGGGCCACGACGAGTTCACCAAGCGCGTCCGGTTCGGGCGCCCCACAGGCCCTGGAGGCCCGGCATGAGCGACGCCGCCGCACTGCCCGGACAGCCCCGTGGAGTGGTTGCCTCCGGGCCGGCGACCGCCCGGGCGGTGAACGTACTGGCCCCCAACCCGTCCGCGATGACCCTGGACGGCACCAACACCTGGCTGGTGTCCGAGCCGGACTCGGACCTCGCCGTCGTCATCGACCCCGGCCCGCTGGACGAGGGCCACCTGCGGGCGGTCCTCGCCGCCGCCGAGCAGGCGGGCAAGCGGGTCGCGCTCACCCTGCTCACCCACGGGCACCCCGACCACGCGGCGGGCGCCGGCCGTTTCGCCGAGCTCACCGGCACCGCCGTGCGCGCGCTGGACCCGGCCCTGCGGCTGGGCGGCGAGGGCCTCGCCGCCGGGGACGTGATCCGCACCGGCGGGCTGGAGCTGCGCGTGGTCGCCACCCCCGGCCACACCAGCGACTCGCTCTGCTTCCACCTGCCCGCCGACCGGGCGGTGCTGACCGGTGACACCGTCCTCGGGCGCGGCACCACGGTGGTCGCCCATCCCGACGGCCGCCTCGGCGACTACCTGGACTCCCTGCGCCGCCTGCGCTCGCTCACCGTGGACGACGGCGTGCACACCGTCCTGCCGGGCCACGGGCCGGTCCTGGACGACGCGCAGGGCGCCGTCGAGTACTACCTGGCCCACCGGGCGCACCGGCTCGCCCAGGTCGAGACCGCCGTCGAGAACGGCTTCACCACCCCCGAGGCGGTCGTCGCCGAGGTGTACGCGGATGTGGACCCCTCCCTGTGGCCGGCGGCGCAGTGGTCCGTCCGGGCCCAGCTCGAGTACCTTCAAGATCACGGATTGATCCCGGGAGGGCCTGAATGAACACCGTGTTCCTGCTCGTCGTGCTGCTGGCCACCGCCGGATGGATCACGTCCGCGGTGTCGCTGCGGGTGAAGAGCCTCCAGGTGCAGGCGGACCGCGCGGAGCGCCGCCTGGCGTTGCTGCTGGACCACCTGGGCATCGAGGAGCCGGAGCCGGCGGGCCTGGACGAGGTGCGGGCCCTGGTCCGCGAGGACCGGCAGATCCCGGCCATCAAGGCCTACCGCCGCATCACCGGCGCGGGCCTATTGGAGGCCAAGCAGGCGGTCGAGGCGCTCGCCCTCACCGAGCCGAAGAAGTAGTTCCCGCCCCCGCGAGGCGCCGGCGGCTCTTCGTGCCGTGGCGTGCCGTGTACTCGTCGGCGAGCCACGGGCCGAGGTCCTCGACGTAACCGCGCGGTACGGCCGGGTCCGCGACCGGGTCCAGGGCCACGGCGGCCGCGGCCCGCATCTGGGCGGCGCGCTCCGGGTAGTAGCTGCCGAAGACCTCCGCGGACTCGGCCAGATCACTGGTCCAGCCGCCCCACCTCGGCATGACCAGGGTGAAGCCCGTGCGTACCAGGCGGCGGGCGAAGAGCCGGCTCAGCCGCCGGTACTCCTGCGGTGCGGAAGCCTCCCGCAGGCTCCTGCGCCACGTGGGCAGGAGCGAGGCGAGGTCGCCGTTGGTCTCACGGGCCAGCAGGCTGTCCGGCCGGTAGCGCGGCAGGTGCTCGGCCAGGTCCGCGCCGAGCAGTGGGGTGCACAGGCAGGCGAGGAACCAGCCCAGGTCGAATCGTTCCTCCTCGCCCAGCACGGTGTCCTTGTCGTGCAGCAGGACGCCGACCCCGTCGATCTGGTCGAAGTCCTCGTCGATGCCCCGCGCGAGGACCTCGGCGGTGTCGCGGTCGTCGTCCGCGGGCGGGTGGTGGAGCACCAGCAGCAGGTCGAGGTCGGAGCGGCCGGGGCGGGCCGTCCCGCGCGGCACGGACCCGTACAGGTACGCGCTGTGCAGGCGGCGCCCGTAGGCCTCGGCCGTCCGCTCGCGCGCGGCGGCCACGACGTCTCGGAACTCGCTCTGCACCTGCCCCAGGGAGCCCTCCCGCTCGAAGTAGCCGTAGGCGTCCAGACCCCTGTGTTCCATGCCTCCACTGTGCACAGATCGGGCCCGGCGGTGTCCGAGGCGCGGGCGGCCCGGGGCGGAGCCCCGCGAACGGAGCCGCCCGGACGCGCGGAAGGGTCCTGCCCGGCCGGGCAGGACCCTTCGCAACGTCAGCGGCGGTGCCGCCGTCAGCGGGAGCGCTTCGCCAGGCGCTCCACGTCCAGCAGGATCACCGCACGGGCCTCCAGGCGGAGCCAGCCGCGGCCCGCGAAGTCGGCCAGGGCCTTGTTCACGGTTTCGCGCGAGGCGCCGACGAGCTGTGCGAGCTCTTCCTGGGTGAGGTCGTGCACCACGTGGATGCCCTCTTCCGACTGCACGCCGAAGCGGCGCGACAGGTCGAGGAGGGCCCGGGCCACGCGGCCGGGGACGTCGGAGAAGACCAGGTCGGACATCTGGTCGTTGGTCTTGCGCAGGCGTCGGGCGACGGCGCGCAGAAGGGCGGTCGCGACCTCGGGCCGGGCGTTGAGCCAGGGCTGGAGGTCGCCGTGGCCGAGGCCGAGCAGCTTGACCTCGGTCAGCGCGGTGGCGGTGGCGGTGCGCGGGCCCGGGTCGAAGAGCGACAGCTCGCCGATCAGCTCGCCGGGGCCGAGGACGGCCAGCATGTTCTCGCGACCGTCGGGGGAGGTGCGGTGCAGCTTCACCTTGCCCTCGGTCACGACGTACAGCCGGTCGCCGGGGTCGCCCTCGTGGAACAGGGCGTCGCCGCGTGCGAGGGTCACCTCGCCCATGGAGGCGCGGAGCTCCGCGGCCTGCTCGTCATCGAGCGCCGCGAAGAGCGGGGCGCGCCGCAGAACGTCGTCCACGAGTCTCTCTCCTATGTCGACCAGCTCAGGGGACCGTGCTCCCCATTTTGCCGGACGGCTCAAACAGTGCGATCAATCACAAGGATGCCGGACGGACGGGCATGCTGTGCGGCGAGAGGCCAATCGGAGTGGTGTTACCAGAGGTCCGGGCGGGTGTCGGCGCCCGGCCTTAGGCTGGCCGGGTGTCCAATAAGCCGGTGAGAGCACAGGCCAAGGGGTCCGTAGGAGTGACGGACACCCCGAATTCAGCTGTGGGCGAACAAGTCCCCCCGAGGGTCCCCCCGAAGGGTGCGGCCGGCCCTCAGGGCAAAGTTTCGGCCAAGAAACCGAGGGCTGCCAAGCCGGAATCCTGCCTGGCCATGGTGCGCCGGGCGCGCCGCATCAACCGCGAGCTGGCCGAGATCTACCCGTACGCCCATCCGGAGCTCGACTTCCGCAATCCCTTCGAGCTGCTCGTCGCCACGGTGCTGTCCGCACAGACCACCGACCTGCGGGTGAACCAGACGACCCCGGCTCTTTTCGCGGCCTATCCGACCCCCGAGGACATGGCGGCGGCCGTTCCGGAGGATCTGGAGGAGCTCATCCGCCCGACCGGGTTCTTCCGGATGAAGGCCAAGTCGCTGCTGGGCCTCTCGCAGGCGCTGCGGGACGACCACGGCGGCGAGGTGCCGGGCCGGCTGGAGGACCTGGTCAAGCTGCCGGGCGTGGGCCGCAAGACCGCCAACGTGGTCCTCGGCAACGCCTTCGGCGTTCCCGGGATCACCGTGGACACCCACTTCGGCCGATTGGTGCGCCGGTGGAAGTGGACCGAGCAGGAGGACCCGGAGAAGGTCGAGGCGGACATCTGCGCGATCTTCCCCAAGAGCGAGTGGACGATGCTCTCGCACCGGGTCGTCTTCCACGGCCGCCGCATCTGCCACGCCCGCAAGCCCGCCTGTGGAGCCTGCCCGATCGCCCCGCTCTGCCCGGCGTACGGGGAGGGCGAGACGGACCCGGAGAAGGCGAAGAAGCTGCTCAAGTACGAGAAGGGCGGCCAGCCGGGCCAGCGGCTGAGCCCGCCCCCGGACTACCCGGGCCGGCCCGCGCCGCCGCTTGGCGCGGGCGCGGAGCGGCAGGCGTAGGAACGAATCGGTACCCGGACCGCGTTTGCGGTGTGGGAGACGCTGTTGACAGAGGAACGCGGACAGGGGTGCCTATGACGCGCGGTACACGGGACGAGGCCGGGGTCGCTGCGGGAGTGCGCGCGGGGGGCGGCCCGGCCGTCACCACCGCGGGGCTGCCCGACTGGCTCGATCCCGTCGTCGAGGCCGCCCGGACCGTGGAGCCGCGGCAGCTGAGCCGGTTCCTGCCGCCCGAGGACGGCCGGGGGCGACAGTCGGCCGTCCTCATCCTCTTCGGGGAGGGGCTCCGGGGTCCGGAGCTGCTCCTGATGGAGCGCGCCGGCACCCTCCGCTCGCACGCGGGCCAGCCGTCCTTCCCGGGCGGCGCACTGGACCCGCAGGACGGGGATCCGCACACCACGGGCCCGCTCTCGGCCGCGCTGCGCGAGGCCGAGGAAGAGACCGGGCTTGATCCTTCCGGCGTGCAGCTCTTCGGGGTGCTGCCCCGCCTCTACATCCCCGTCAGCGAGTTCGTCGTGACTCCGGTCCTGGGCTGGTGGCACACCCCGAGCCCGGTCGGCGTGGTGGATCCGGCCGAGACGGCCCGGGTGTTCACGGTTGCCGTGGCCGATCTCACGGACCCCGAGCACCGGGTCACGACGGTCCACCCGCGGGGCCACCTGGGCCCCGGTTTCACGGTGGAATCGGCTCTGGTCTGGGGTTTCACGGCCGGGGTGATCGACCGGATCCTGCACTTCGCAGGCTGGGAACGTCCGTGGGACCGATCACGCCAGGTCCCGCTCGACTGGCACGCGTGAGACGGTGGCCCACGTGAACGTGCTGGACATCCTGTTGTTGCTCGCCGCCGTGTGGTTCGCGATCGTCGGCTACCGCCAGGGGTTCGTCGTCGGCGTCCTGTCGGTGATCGGCTTCCTCGGCGGTGGCCTCGTCGCCGTTTCCCTGCTCCCGCTGATCTGGGACCGGGTGACGGACAACGGCACCCAGGTGTCCACCACGGTCGTCGTCATCGCCGTGGTGGCGGTCATCATCTGTGCCTCGGTCGGCCAGGCGCTGACCACCCATCTCGGCGGCAAACTCCGGCGGCAGATCACCGGTGCCCCGGCGCGGGTGCTCGACGCCACCGGCGGGGCCCTGGTCAACGTGGTCGCGATGCTGCTCGTGGCCTGGCTGATCGGCTCCGCGCTGGCCGGGACCTCGCTGCCCACCCTGGGCAAGGAGGTCCGCAACTCCAAGGTGCTCCTGGGCGTTGCGCGGGTGCTGCCCGACCAGGCGAACAGCTGGTTCTCGGACTTCAGCTCCACTCTCGCGCGCAACGGCTTCCCGCAGGTGTTCAGCCCGTTCTCCAACGAGCCCATCACCGAGGTGAAGGCGCCCGATCCGGCGCTCGCCACCAGCCCCGTAGCGGACGTGGCCAAGCGCTCGATCGTGAAGGTCGTCGGTACGGCGCCCAGCTGCAGCAAGGTACTGGAGGGCACGGGCTTCGTGTTCGCGCCCGGCAAGGTCATGACCAACGCGCACGTCGTCGGCGGGGTCGGCGAGCCGACCGTGCAGATCGGCGGCGAGGGCAGGCTGTACGACGGCAAGGTCGTGCTCTACGACTGGGAGCGCGACATCGCCGTCCTGGACGTGCCCAAGCTGAAGGCGCCGCCGCTGGAGTTCACCGACAAGGACGCGGTGAGCAGCAGCGACGCGATCGTCGCCGGTTTCCCGGAGAACGGCGCGTACGACGTCCGCCCGGCCCGGGTCCGCGGCCGGATCAACGCCAACGGACCGGACATCTACCACCGCGGTACTGTCCGACGGGACGTCTTTTCGCTGTTCGCGACGGTCCGTCAGGGCAACTCCGGCGGCCCGCTGCTCACGCCCGACGGCCAGGTGTACGGCGTCGTCTTCGCGAAGTCCCTCGACGACCCGAACACCGGCTACGCCCTGACCGTGGACGAGATCCGCGAGGACATCGAGAAGGGCCGGACCGCCGAGCGCCGGGTCGAGAGCCAGGGCTGCGCCCTCTGACGCGGCGCCGCCGGGTCCCTACGTCCGTGGATGCCGCAGGCGTGCGGAGACCCAGCGGGCCCGGCGGCGCAGGATGCGGGAAATCCCGAGCCGTGGGTCGTGGCCGTGCCGGCCGGCCCTCTCGTGCGTGCCCGGCGTAGCTGCCGAGCGGCGTTCGTGCGCGGTGTCACCGTAGTCGTGCGTCCAGCTCATACTCGGCTCTGTGCCCGGGCCCCAAGGTCCGTAACCCCGTACGCGACGTCCAATTGGCCTATGCGCGCGGCAATTGAAAGCCCATAGGACGATCGGACTGCCGAACTGCCCCTCGTGCGACGGGTGGTCAGCGGTCCGGCTCGGGGTCCTTCAGCCAGTTCACCAGCTCGGTCGAGAAGGCGGCCGGGTCCTCCTCGTGCGGGAAGTGCCCGAGGCCGTCGAACAGCCTCCACCGGTAAGGGGCTTCGACGTACTCGCCGGATCCGGCGGCACTGCGCGTGCGCATCACCGGGTCGAGCGAACCGTGCAGGTGCAGCGTCGGCACCCGGACCGGCCGCTTCATCCGCCGGTTGAACTGCAGCCCGTCGGGCCGGGCCATCGACCGCATCATCCACCGGTACGGCTCGATCGAGCAGTGTGCGGTGGACGGGATGCACATGGCCCGCCGGTACACGGCGAGATCCTCCTCCTCGGGGGGACGCGGCCCCGACCAGTCGCGGATCAGGTCCCCCACGAGGGCGCCGTCGTCGGCGACGAGCTGCCGCTCGGGCAGGAAGGGCCGCTGGAAGCCCCAGATGTGTGAACTCGCCCGGGACTGACCGAAGTCCGACAGCATCGCCGAGCGCCACCGCCGAGGGTGGGGCATGGAGGACACCACGAGCCGGCGTACCAGCTTGGGCCGCATCACGGCCGCCGTCCACGCGAGGTACCCGCCCAGGTCGTGCCCGACGAGAGCGGCGTCCGGCTCGCCGAGGGACCGCACGACCCCGGTGATGTCGAGCGCCAGGTTGGCGGGGTCGTAGCCACGCGGGGTGCGGTCGCTGCCGCCGACCCCGCGCAGGTCCATCGCGACGGCCCGGTACCCGGCGTCGGCCAGAGCGGTCAGCTGGTGCCGCCAGGTCCACCAGAACTGCGGGAAGCCGTGCAGCAGCAGCACCAGCGGGCCGTCACCGAGCTCGGCGACGTGGAAGCGGGCACCGTTGGCGGCCACGTCCCGGTGCGTCACCGCTTCCCCGCCGGGGAGGCCGAGCCGCACCGCCGTGGTGGCCGTGGGCAAAATGCTGGGGTCCGGCGTGGGCGCTGTCATGAGGACGAGCGTGCCACACCCACAGCCTGGTCACTCACCGGCCGCGGGTGCGGCTTGACGGTCCCGACCAGCGCGGCGGTCTGCTTGACCGAGGCGATGGACTTCTCCGGCGGCTTGATCTTCTTGAACTTCCGTACGGCGATCAGCGCGAGGACACCCGCGATCAGCAGGAACGCGCCGCCGACGATCAGGAAGGACCAGGCCAGGCCGAGCCCCAGGTTGTGGATCCCGTACGCGGCCGCGAAGGTCAGCACCGGGAGGGAGAAGACGGCGAACACTCCTGCGACGGCGATGGAAGCGCTACCGCTGCCCACACGCTTGACGTCCTCGCGGAGTTCCGCCTTGGCCAGGGCGATCTCGTCGTGAACCAGGGCGGACATCTCGGCGGTGGCCGAGGCGACCAGCTGGCCGAGTGTGCGCTCGGCTCCCTGCGCCTCTTGGTCCACTGCGCTCATCGCTCTCTCCCTCTGTCGTCGTCCGCCACCCGGCGGCGCCGTGCGTGTCCCTGCGTCGTCCCTCAGATCATGCCGGACGGTCGGCCTCGGTGGTGGACCCGGCCGCGGTTCGCAGCGCGGCGGCCGCTGCCTTCTCCGCCTTGCGGCGGTGCTCCGCCGCCCGGTCCTCGTAGATCTTCGCCATCCGCAGGTGGTAGTCGGGGTTGTCCTCCTCGTAGATGTCCGGGATGCCGTCGTGGTCCTCGTCGCGCTCCTCGGCCTCGGTGAGCGCGCGGTAGCGGCGGTTGCGGAGCTTGAGCAGGACGCACGCGATCACGGCGGAGATGAGGGAGCCGAACAGGACGGCGGCCTTGATCTCGTCGGCGAGGGTCGCGTCGTCGGTGAAGGCGAGCTCGCCGATGAGGAGGGACACGGTGAAGCCGATGCCCGCGAGCGTGGCCACGGCGAGTACGTCGGGCCAGGCCAGGTCCTCGTTCAGCTCGGCCTTGGTGAAGCGGGCGGCCAGCCAGGTGCCGCCGAAGATGCCCACGGTCTTTCCGACGACGAGGCCGAGGACCACGCCGAGGGTCTCGGGGCGCGTGAAGACCTGTGCGATGGCCTCGTCGGAGAGCGAGACGCCGGCGGAGAAGAGGGCGAAGAGCGGCACGGCGAGTCCGGCCGAGACGGGCCGGACCAGGTGCTCGATGTGCTCGCCGGGGGAGGTTCGCTCGCCTTCCCGACGGGTGCAGCGGAGCATCAGGCCCATGGCGACGCCGGCGATGGTGGCGTGCACGCCGCTGTTGTACATCAGGCCCCAGACGACCAGGGCGAGCGGGACGTAGACGTACCAGCCCCGGACGTCGCGGCGGAGCAGGAACCAGAAGAGGGCCAGGCCCACGAGCGCGCCGCCGAGCGCCAGGAAGTTGATCTCGCTGGTGAAGAAGACCGCGATGATCAGGATGGCGAACAGGTCGTCGACGACGGCGAGGGTCAGCAGGAAGGCGCGCAGGGCCGAGGGCAGTGAGGTGCCGATGACGGCGAGGACGGCGAGCGCGAAGGCGATGTCGGTGGCCGTCGGAACCGCCCAGCCGTCCATCGAGCCGTTGCCCGTGAGGTTGACCAGGGCGTAGACCAGCGCCGGCACGGCCATGCCGCAGAGGGCTGCGATCACGGGGAGCGCGGCGGCCTTGGGATCGCGCAGGTCGCCCGCGACGAGTTCGCGCTTGAGCTCGATGCCCGCGACGAAGAAGAAGATGGCGAGGAGGCCGTCGGCCGCCCAGTGCTGGAGCGAGAGGTCCAGGCCGAGGGAGGCGGGTCCGATATGGAAGGACCGGACGCTCGCGTAGCTGTCCGATACGGCGGGGATGTTGGCCCACAGGAGGGCGGCGATCGCGGCCACCAGGAGCAGGACGCCGCCTACCGTCTCGGCGCGCAGGGCGTCGGCGATGAAGCGGCTCTCGGGCAGCGAGAGGCGGCCGAGCAGCTTGCGGCTCTTGTGGTCGGTGGGGCTGGGCGCGGCCACGGGGGGCACCTCCGGGGGCGGTTGGACGGCATGGCGGAACTCGTTGCCGACCAGACTTCCCGGCGCACCCTGTGGTCTTTCTTTACGCTTAAACACTTTACAGGGTGTACGCAACGGTGCATCCGGCGATCGTTACTTTATTCGCGAAACAGGCACCCGGCGCGTCGTGCCGAGTGCCCGTTTCCGCGTGGATCGCCGGTGTCGCCGGGTCAGTCCTCGCTGCCGGCGGCGGCCGGGAGCTTGCTCTGGATGAGGTCCATCACCGAGGAGTCGGCGAGCGTGGTGACGTCGCCGACGGCGCGGTTCTCCGCCACATCGCGCAGCAGGCGGCGCATGATCTTGCCCGAGCGGGTCTTCGGCAGCTCCTGAACCGGCAGGATCCGCTTGGGCTTGGCGATCGGGCCGAGCGTGCTGCCCACGTGGTCGCGCAGGTCAGTGACCAGGCTTCCGGTCTCGGAGGCGCTGCCGCGCAGGATGACGAAGGCCACGATGGCCTGGCCGGTGGTCTCGTCGGCGGCGCCCACCACGGCCGCCTCGGCGACCGACGGGTGCGAGACCAGTGCCGACTCGACCTCGGTGGTCGAGATGTTGTGGCCGGAGACCAGCATCACGTCGTCCACCCGGCCCAACAGCCAGATGTCGCCGTCGTCGTCCTTCTTCGCACCGTCGCCCGCGAAGTACTTGCCCTCGAAGCGCGACCAGTAGGTGTCGATGAAGCGCTGGTCGTCGCCCCAGATGGTGCGCAGCATCGACGGCCACGGCTCGGTGAGTACCAGATAGCCGCCTCCGCCGTTCGGGACCTCGTGCGCCTCGTCGTCCACGACGGTGGCGGAGATTCCGGGCAGGGCCCGCTGGGCGGATCCGGGCTTGGTGTGCGTGACGCCCGGCAGCGGGGAGATCATCATCGCGCCGGTCTCGGTCTGCCACCAGGTGTCCACGATCGGGCACCGGTCGCCGCCGATGTGCTTGCGGTACCAGACCCAGGCCTCGGGGTTGATCGGCTCGCCGACCGAGCCCAGGACGCGCAGGCTCGACAGGTCGAACTTCGCGGGGATGTCGTCGCCCCACTTCATGAATGTGCGGATGGCCGTGGGCGCCGTGTAGAGGATCGTGACGCCGTACTTCTGCACGACCTCCCAGAAGCGGCCCTGGTGGGGGGTGTCCGGCGTGCCCTCGTACATGACCTGCGTGGCGCCGTTCGCGAGCGGCCCGTAGACGATGTAGGAGTGCCCGGTCACCCAGCCGATGTCGGCCGTGCACCAGTAGACGTCGCTCTCCGGCTTCAGGTCGAAGACCGCGTGGTGGGTGTACGCCGCCTGCGTGAGGTAGCCGCCGGAGGTGTGCAGGATGCCCTTCGGCTTACCCGTGGTCCCCGAGGTGTAGAGGATGAAGAGCGGGTGCTCGGCGTCGAATGCCTGCGGGGTGTGCTCGGCGGACTGGCGGGCGACCGCATCGTGCCACCAGACGTCGCGGCCCTCGGTGAAGGAGGTGTCCTGGCCGGTGCGCCGTACCACGAGCACGTGCTCGACCTGCGGGCACTTGGCGACGGCCTCGTCGATGGCGGGCTTCAGGGCGCTGGGCTTGCCGCGGCGGTAGCCGCCGTCGGCGGTGATGACCAGCTTGGCGTCGGCGTCCTGGATGCGGGAGGCGACGGCGTCGGCGGAGAAGCCGCCGAAGACCACGGAGTGCGCGGCACCGATGCGGGCGCACGCGAGCATCGCGACGACCGCCTCGGGGATCATCGGGAGGTAGATGGCAACGCGGTCGCCGGCCTCGACGCCCAGCTCGGTGAGGGCGTTGGCGGCCCTGGAGACCTCGTCCTTGAGCTCGGCGTAGGTGATCGCGCGGCTGTCGCCGGGCTCGCCCTCGAAGTGGATGGCGACGCGGTCGCCGTTGCCGGCCTCCACGTGGCGGTCCACGCAGTTGTAGGCGACGTTCAGCCTGCCGTCGGCGAACCACTTCGCGAAGGGCGGGTTGGTCCAGTCGAGCGTCTCGGTCGGCTCGGTGGCCCAGGTCAGCCGCCGGGCCTGCTCGGCCCAGAAGCCCAGCCGGTCCGCGTCGGCCTGTGCATACGCAGCCTCTTTCACATTGGCGGCGGCGGCCAGATCGGCGGGCGGTGCGAACCGCCGCTCCTCCTTGAGCAGATTGGCCAGGCTCTCATTGCTCACGACATCTCCCTTTCCCAGGGTGTCCGTTGTGTCCCCGGGCATAGCTCATCAGTCTGCGGCCCAGGTGACAAGGGGTAACCTGAAATTGGTTTAGACCTATATCACGAAGGCGGCCCGCGCAGGAACGGCGTGCGAAGGGCCCCTCCCCGCTGCAGGGTGCGGGAAGGGGCCAAACGGTGGCACGGATATCGGAGGGTATCGGTTCAGGCGTGCTGGCCGACCGTGTCGAAGACCCTGCAGTCGAAGAAGTCATCCCCCTCGGACAGCAGATACGCCTGGGCCTCGCCCACGTGGAAGTACATCCCGTGCAGCTCCAGGGTGCCCTCCGCGAGCCTCCTGGCCACCGACTCGTGGGCCCTCAGGTGTTCCAGTTGCTGGACCACATTGGTCAGGCACAGCTGCTCCACCGCGTCCGCGGGGAGCCTGCCGGCGATCCGGGCCCAGGCGTGGTGGCGGCTGGACATCCGCGCCAGGCTGGGCAGTCCGTGCCGCAGCCAGCGGCGCAGCGGAGTCATCGCGACCCCGGGCGCCGAGCTGAGCAGGGCCTGCATGGCCCCACAGCCCGAGTGCCCGCAGACCGTGATGCTGTCCACCTGCAGCACGTCCACCGCGTACTCGATGGCCGCAGCGACGGAGTCGTCCGTGGACTCCGCGCCGGGCAGCGGCACCAGATTGCCGACGTTGCGCACGGTGAACAGGTCTCCCGGGCCGCTCGCCGTGATCATGCTGGTCACCAGCCGGGAGTCCGCGCAGGTGATGAACAGCTGCGAGGGCCGCTGCCCCTCGCGAGCCAGCCGGGCCAGCTCGTCCCGTACGTGGGGTGCTGTGTCGCGGTGGAAGGCGCTGATCCCGCTGGCCAGTTGGCCCGCGCCGCGCAGCCGGGGCGCCGGCGCCCCGGCCTGCCCCTCACCGCCCGCGGTGTCCGTGGCCGCCGCGGCCGCCATCGTCGCGGCCGTGGTGGCGGTACGGGTGGAAGCGGCGCGGTGGTCGCAGTGGTTCTGCCAGGGGGTCCAGGGACGGCAGCACTGGTGCGTCCCGCGCTGCTGGGCGCGACGCGACCGCTCGCCCTGGTGGCCGCCCTCGGCGTGGCGGACGTCGTGGCCGCTGCCCGGCGCGTGCGCCCCGCCCGGGACGTCGGCCCGGTCCGCTCCGTCGGGCGTGTGCGCTCCGCCGTCCCCGGTTTGTTCGGCCCCGGTGATCCGGGCTGCCTGTCCCGAGCGGCCGGTGACCTCCAGGGTTCCGCCGTGCGCCAGATGGGACAGCTGCCAGTCCCGGATGGTCTCGTAGGCCGCGTGGTCCATGAAGGAGCCGTCGAGCTCGAGCACGGCGTGCGCGTCGTGCGGGATCTGGCCCAGCACGCGGCTCAGCCGTGGCACCGCGAGGAAGGTCAACTGGCCGTGCGCCCGCACCTGGTGGGCGCCGCCGTCCAGCCGCTCCAGCGTGATCCGGGTCCGGGCGAGGCGGTGCAGGGCCAGGGCCACGGCGACCGCGATGCCCACGGCCACGCCCTCCAGCACCCCGCCGAGCACCACGGCCGCAATGGTCGTCCCGTAGACCAGGGCCTCCCGGTGCCGGGTGACGCTGCGCAGGTGCGTGATGCTGACCATCTGCACGCCCACCGCCATCACCAGGGCGGCTAGCGTGGCCAGCGGGATCAGGTCCAGGAGGGGCACCAGCAGGAAGGCCGCGAGCAGCACCCAGCACCCGTGGATCATGGTGGACTTCCGGCTGGCCGCGCCGGACTTGACGTTCGCCACGCTGCGCACGGCCACACCCGTGATGGGCAGCCCGCCCAGGGCTCCGGAGACGATGTTCGCCGCGCCCTGCCCGCGCAGTTCCCGGTCGAGGTCGGCACGGGGCGGGCGGTTGTCCGTGCCCCGCTCGGAGGCGATCAGCTTGTCGGTCGCGACCGCCGAGAGCAGGGATTCCACACTTCCGACCAGGGTGATGGTCAGTACGGCGGCGATGAGGCCGAGGACCGGCCCCTCGGGCATTTCCGGAAGGGCGTGGCTGCGCCAGGACGGCAGGTCCACCCGAGGCAGGCTGAGCCCGGCCAGTGCGGCGACGGCGGTCGCCGTGGCGACGGCGGCGAGGGGTGCCGGCACCCTGCGCAGTGCACGGCCCGGCCGCCCGGGCAGCCGCGGCCAGCCGAGCAGGACGACCAGGGTCAGTGCGCTGACTCCGAGCGCCACCGGGTGCAGGTCCGCCAGCTGGGCAGGCAGGCCGAGGACGTTCGCCACGGCCGAGCTCTGCGGAGTGCCGCCGAGCACGATGTGTAGTTGGGCCAGTGCGATCGTCACGCCGATGCCCGCGAGCATGCCGTGCACGATGGCAGGGCTGACCATGAGCGCGGACCGGGCGGTGCGCAGGGCGGCGAGGCCGAGCTGACAGACACCGGCGAGCACGGTGATGGCGCACGTGGTGCGCCATCCGTACCGCTGGATCAACTCGGCGGTGACCACGGTGAGTCCGGCGGCCGGCCCGCTGACCTGGAGGGGTGCGCCGCCCAGGCGTCCGGCGACGATCCCACCCACCGCGGCCGCGACCAGGCCCGCCTGCAGCGGGGCTCCGGTGGCGAGGGCGATGCCGAGGGAGAGCGGGATGGCGATCAGGAAGACGGTGATGGAGGCGGAGAGGTCCGCGGGGAGGTCTTTGCGGACCCCTCGGGGTGTGCTGGTGGGGGAAGTGGCTGTCATGGGGTCCCGTCTCCTCGGGGATGAGGGGTGAAGCGGCGGGAATCTCAACACTCAGTAAATGGATGGTAATGGAGAGTAAAGATGAGTAGCGAACAATTCGGGCAAATGGACTACGAATTAGCACTCATGGGTGATTAAGCATTTTGTACGGCTTGTCACGCCTTCCTCGTCCGGGGCCGCA
Source organism: Streptomyces sp. NPDC058880 (assembly GCF_042742535.1). Lineage (NCBI taxonomy): Bacteria > Bacillati > Actinomycetota > Actinomycetes > Kitasatosporales > Streptomycetaceae > Streptomyces > Streptomyces sp. NPDC058880. Next base: position 102,975 of record NZ_JBHYMC010000002.1, on the reverse strand, counting down.
TGGGACGTTGCGGCGCGGAAGTCCTGCGATGCAACAGCGAGGGAGAGGTGGGGCGGATGATCGCCGCCACGAAGAAGATCGCCGGCGGCCTGGTCGCCACGGCGCTGGTCCTGGGCGTCGCCGGGTGCACCGCCTCGGAACCCGCGAAGCGCCCGGCCGCCGGAGGACCCAACGCGCTCAAGGCTGCACCTGAGGCCCCCGGCAGCGTCAACCGTCCCATCGGTGACGGCTCGACCGCGTATACCGGACCGCAGCCGAACGTGCGGAAGCCCCAGAAGATGAAGCCGGGGGAGAAGCCCCCGCAGTTCGTGGTGTTCTCGTGGGACGGGGCCGGCGAGGACAGTCAGAAGCTCTTCTCGCACTTTCGCGAGGTCGGCAAGAAGTACGACGCCCGGATGACGTACTTCCTCAGCGGCGTGTACATGCTCCCCGAGGAGAAGCGTTTCCTCTACACCGCTCCGCAGCACTCGCCCGGCCGCTCCGACATCGGCTTCGGCGACCTCCAGGGCATCAAGGACACCGCCGCCCAGGTCCGCGCGGCCTGGCTGGAGGGCAACGAGATCGGCACCCACTTCAACGGGCACTTCTGCGGGCCCGACGGCGGCGTCGGGACGTGGTCCGTGGAGGAGTGGAGGAGCGAGATCGACCAGGCCAAGTCCTTCGTCAAGAACTGGAAGACCAATGCGGGCCTGAAGAAGGAAGAGGCGCTCCCCTTCGACTACGACAAGGAGCTCATCGGCGCCCGCACCCCCTGCCTCGAAGGCCAGAAGAACTTCATGCTGGCTGCGAAGGACATGGGATTCCGCTACGACTCCAGCGGGATCAGCAAGCAGATCTGGCCCAAGAAGACCGATGGGCTCTGGGACATCCCGCTCCAGTTGGTGCCCATGCCGGGACGCGCCTTCGACACCCTGAGCATGGACTACAACTACATGGTCAACCAGTCCGGGACGACTTCGCAGGGCGACCCCTCGCAGCATGCCTACTGGGGCGACCAGATGCGTGACGGCCTGCGGCAGGCCTTCGACCGCGTCTACCAGGGCAACCGCGCGCCGCTGATCATCGGCAACCACTTCGAGTCCTGGAACGGCGGCACCTACATGCGTGCCGTCGAGGAGTCGATCAAGGGCATGTGCACGCAGAAGGAGGTCCGCTGCGTGCCGTTCCGGGAACTGGTGGACTGGTTGGACGCCCAGGACCCGAAGGCCTTGGAGTGGATGCGCACCCTCGACGTCGGCGAGGCGCCGAAGGAGGGCTGGACGAAGTTCCTGACCGTGGGGCCGCCGGCGCCGCCGGCCGCCCCCGCCGGCGTCAAGCCGGCTGCGGAGCCGGCCGAGGGGACTGGTGACGAGGGCTGACGACCTCCTCGGCGCTCGCGCCGCCGTCGATAGCGCCGGGGGTGCGCAGGCCCTCGCGCAGGACGAAGCCGGGGTCGACCTGCTCCGCCAGGTCGGCTCCGGTCCTGGCGTTGCCCCAGCTCTCGGCGTTCTTGAGGTGGAAGCCCACCATCTGCTCGGTGTACCGGGTCCAGTCGCGGTGCGCGTAGGAGTCGTCGGCGGTGTCCTGGAGCGCCTGGAACGCGAACCGGTTGGTCGCCTCCAGCAGTTCGAAGGAGGCCGGGCGGCCCTTCTCCATCGCCCGCACCCAGTCGGAGTGTCCGACGGTGACGAGTAGGTCCTCGCCGACCTCGTCCTGGAGGAACTCGATGTCCTCGGGGCCCTGCACCTTGTTGCCGACGACCTTGAGGGCGACCCCGAAGTCCCGGGCGTACTCCTTGTACTGGCGGTACACGGAGACGCCCTTGCGCGTCGGCTCGGCGACCAGGAAGGTCATGTCGAAGCGGGTGAACAGGCCCGAGGCGAAGGAGTCCGAGCCCGCCGTCATGTCGACGACCACGTACTCGTCGGGCCCGTCGACGAGGTGGTTGAGGCAGAGCTCGACCGCACCGACCTTGGAGTGGTAGCAGGCCACGCCCAGGTCGGCTTCGGTGAACGGCCCCGTCGCCATGACGCGTACGGGCCCGCCGTCGAGCACGACCGTTCGCGCGCAGGCCTCGTACACCGGGTTGTCCTCGGTGACGCGCAGGAGGCGTGAGCCCCGGCCGGGCGGGGTGGTCTTGATCATCGTCTCCGCGGACGCGATGCGCGGGTTGGAGCCCCGCAGGTACTCCTTGATCAGGGGCAGGTGGGCGCCCAGGGCGGGCAGCGAGGCCGCCTCGTCCTCGGTGAGCCCGAGCGCGGCGCCCAGGTGCTGGTTGATGTCGGCGTCCACCGCGACGACGGGGGCCTCATTGGCGGCGAGGTGGCGGATGAAGAGGGAGGACAGCGTGGTCTTGCCGCTGCCGCCCTTTCCCACGAAAGCGATCTTCATGTTCACCAAGCGTAGCGGCTGCGTAGCGCTGAGTTGTCAAGGTGAGTGAAGAAGACCACTCCAAGGAGGGGTCGGTGTCGCGCCCGCACAGTGCGTAGGCTCCCTACTTATGAGTAGCGCTTCTGACCCGTTGGCCGCCCTGGCCGGGCTGCCGGGTGTCGCCGATTCCGTGGATTCCGTACGCAAGGCCGTGGACCGGGTCTACGGGCACCGGGTGATGCGCCGCCGCAGCGGTGAGATCACCTCGGAGGCCGCCCTGCGCGGCGCCCGCGGCAGCGCGGCGCTGTCCGGCGCGGACTGGGCTCTGGAAGAGGTGCGGCGGCGTACCGACTTCGGCTCGGAACCGGAGGCGCTCACCGTGGGGGCTGCGCTGCGGCTCACGGCGGAGGCCGGGCAGCTGCTCAGCATCTGGCGCCAGTCCCCGCTGCGCGTCCTGGCGCGCCTGCATCTCGTCGCGGTCGGCTCCACGGCCGGGGGCGACGTGGTGGGCCGCCCGCGCCTCGCCGGCGAGTCGGTGGTCGAGCCGCTGGTGGAGGCGCCGCTGCCGACGGCGGACGAAGTCGCCGGCCGCCTCGACGGCCTGTCCCGGATCGTCATCGCGGGCGGTTCGGCCCCGGCCCTGGTCACGGCGGCGGTCGTGCACGGTGAGTTGCTGGCGCTGCGGCCGTTCGGCTCCTACAACGGGCTGGTCGCGCGCGCGGCCGAGCGCATCGTCCTGATCAACAGCGGCCTGGACCCCAAGGCGATCTGCCCGGCGGAGGTCGGTCACGCCGAGCAGGGCGCCGAGGCCTATCTGGCCGCCTTCGCGGGCTATCTCTCCGGGACCCCGGAGGGTATGGCGGCCTGGATTGTGCACTGTGGACGTGCGATCGAGCTCGGCGTGCGGGAGTCGACGGCGGTCTGCGAGGCCCTGCAGCGCGGCGCGGCCTGAACCGGTCGCGAGGTTCCGGGCCCGGACATGGGTTGCGGCGACACCGTACTGCTCTGGTGTCGCCGCTGGCACTTACGCCCAGTTACCAAGCGTCCTCGAAGGTTGCCCATCAGGTCGGGTACTTTGCCCGTCACCTGGTGCGGCTGGCCCGTAATCGACGGGTCGACGTCGCGTGGGTGCTCGGCGTTCATGCTTCGGTCCGTGGGCCTTACTGCGTTTTAAAGATGATCCTCTCGGATGTTCTTTGGTCTCGCGGGCCGTTGCTTTATTTGTACTCCGCTTCGCTGCTATGCGAAACCCCTGGCTCCACTTTTTACTTTCCGGACGAACGGGGGCGAACCGGGCAGACTGAATCGGTGCAGGTGGGGCAATCAGCCTGAGGCGGCCGCCGACAGGGTGTGGGCCCGGCGGCGGCTCGCGTACCAGACGAGCCCGGCCGTGGCGGCTGCCGCGCCCACCGCTGCTGCGGCGATCAGCGCCGGGCGGGCGGGCATCGACAGCCCGGGGAGCCGCTGCTTCAGCCGGACGGGCCGGCTGAAGACCAGCACCGGCCATTCGCGTGCCGTCGCTTCCCGGCGCAGCGCCCGATCGGGGTTGACCGCGTGCGGGTGCCCGACCGCTTCCAGCATCGGGAGGTCGGTCGCCGAGTCGCTGTAGGCGTAGCACCGGGAGAGGTCGTAGCCCTCGGACTCGGCGAGCTCCCGTACGGCCTCCGCCTTGGTGGGCCCGTAGGCGTAGTAGTCGATCTCACCGGTGAAGCAGCCGTCCTCACCCACGACCATGCGCGTGGCGACGACCCGGTCCGCGCCGAGCATCTCCCCGATCGGCTCGACCACCTCGGCTCCGGAGGTTGACACGATCACCACGTCGCGGCCGGCCGTGTGGTGGGCCTCGATCAGGGAGGCGGCTTCGTCGTAGATGATGGGGTCGATGAGGTCGTGCAGGGTTTCCGCGACGATCTCCCGCACCTGCTGCACGTTCCATCCCTTGCAGAGGGCGGACAGGTACTCCCGCATCCGTTCCATCTGATCGTGGTCGGCGCCGCCGGCCAGGAAGATGAACTGGATGTATGCGGTCCGCAACACGGCTCGCCGGTTGATCAGGCCGCCTTGGTAGAAGGACTTGCTGAACGTCAGGGTGCTCGACTTCGCAATGACCGTCTTGTCCAGATCGAAGAAGGCGGCGGTGCGGGGCGAGGAGTGCGGCATGGGCTGATTTTCCACGCACCGAGCATATGCGCCCACCATTCGGCGTAAGGTGTGGCGCGTGGGTTTGCCTGAGAGGGCTCTCGGGTACACCATGGAAGTCACGGATCGTTCGCGACCGTGCTAACCCGGTCTGGCTCCTCCCCCCCCGAGTCGGACCGTGGGGACGACCCCCGCTCTCCCCCCCGGCGGGGGTCGTCGCATGTCCGGACGCAGTTCGCGTCCCTTGCTCCGGCCCTGAACGGCCATCTCCTCGGCCCTCCTCCTGTGTGGGGCGCGCCGGTTCCGCACCCTCACCACGTCAGACTCGTGACGCTGCGTAGTGATTCCCGTGCGCTCTGGAACTCACCTGTGAGAGTGACCGGGTTATTCACAATCGATGGGTTGTCCACAGTTATTGGGCAAGATCCACTTCTTTTTCCCGATCCCTGCACGGTGATTCCAGCCGCGAAGTCCGCGGCGCTGGGGATTTGCAGTGAGAAGGGGGCGGAGATCGTGGCTCGATCGAAGTCGTGCGAAACGCCGAAGTCCGTGAGGAACGGAAGGGAGCAGGAGGCGGGCAGCGGCGCAGCAGCCGCGCCCGCGGCCGGGACCGCTGGGGGACGACCGCTGATCATCACCGAAGACCCCCTGCTGCTCGACGACTTGCTGCGGCTGTGCGCGGCGGCGGGGGCCGAACCGCACGTGCTCCACACGATGCCGGCGCGCGGCGGCGCGGTCGTGGAAGCGGAGGGCGGATCCGTCCCGAGCGGGGTCGATCCGGCCGTTTCCGCGACTGGCTTCAACACGGGCGGTGCTGGCTGGGAGTCGGCCCCTCTCGTGCTGGTCGGGGACGACGCCGCGAGGCGTGTGCGGGGTGCGCCGCGCAGGACCGGGGTCTTCCTCGTCGGACGGGACCCGGACGATCCCCTCGTGTGGCAAAGGGCGGTGGAGATCGGCGCCGAGGAGGTGCTGCGCCTCCCCGACGCCGAGAGCCGGCTCGTGGACCGGATCGCCGACGTCGTCGAAGGGGCCGGACGGCCCGCCCTCGCCGTCGGCGTGATCGGGGGCAGTGGCGGGGCGGGCGCCTCCACCCTCGCCTGCGCCCTCGCCGTCCGTGCCGCCCGTGCCGGTGAGCGGACCATGCTCATCGACGGCGACCCCTTGGGCGGCGGCATGGACGTCCTGCTCGGCGGCGAGGGTGCCGAGGGGCTGCGCTGGCCGGACTTCGCGGCCTCCCGGGGACGGGTCGGAGCCGGAGCGCTGGAGGAGTCCCTGCCCGAACTGCACGACCTGCGGGTGCTCAGTTGGGACCGGGGAGACCGTGTGGTCGTGCCTCCGGCCGCTGTCCGCGCGGTGGTGGCCGCGGCGCGCCGCCGGGGCGGCGTCGTCGTGGTCGACCTCCCGCGCCGGGTGGACGAGGCCGTGGCCGAGGTCCTCGCTCAGCTTGACCTGGTGCTGATGGTGGTGCCGGGTGAGCTGCGTTCGGTGGCGGCGGCGGGACGGGTGGCCGCCGGGGTGCGGATGGTGGCCCGGGACGTCCGCGTCGTCGTCCGGGGCCGCTGCCCCGGCGGTCTCGATCCGGAGTCCGTCGCAGGGCTGTTGGGGGCTCCGCTGGCCGGTGAGGTGCCCGTCGAGGTCGGGCTCCCGGGACGGGTGGCCGAGGGGGAGCCGCCGGGGGCGCAGGGGCGCGGTGCTCTCTCCCGCTTCTGCGACGGCTTCTGGCAGCGGGCCCTCGGCGCCGGTCAGGGGGTGCCGGCATGAGCGCGGTACTGCTGGACGCGGTGCGCCGGCGGCTTGCCGAGAGCGGGGCGGAGCCGACCCCGGCGCGGGTGGCGGCCGCCCTGCGCGCACAGGGCAGGCTGCTGGGCGACGAAGAAGTACTGGGTGCGGCAGCTGAGTTGCGCTCCGAACTGGTCGGTGCGGGCCCGCTGGAGCCGCTCCTGGCTGATCCGGAGGTGACCGACGTGCTGGTGGCCGCCCCGGACCGGGTGTGGGTGGACCGCGGGGGCGGGCTGGAGCTGACGGGGGTGACCTTCGACGACGCGGGATCCGTGCGCAGGCTCGCCCAGCGGCTGGCCGCTGTGGCCGGGCGGCGGCTCGACGACGCCCGGCCCTGGGTGGACGCCCGGATGCCCGACGGCACGCGGCTGCACGCCGTGCTGCCACCGGTCGCGGTCGGCTCGGCTTGCCTCTCTCTGCGGGTGGTGCGGCCGCGGGCTTTCACACTGGACGAGCTCGTCGCGGCGGGCACGCTGCCACCGGGCGGGCAGCGGCTGTTGCGGGACATGGTCGAGGCCCGGTTGTCATTCCTCGTCTCCGGCGGGACCGGGACCGGCAAGACCACTTTGCTCAGTGCCCTGTTGGGGCTGGTCGGGCCGGGCGAGCGGATCGTGCTGGCCGAGGATTCGGCCGAGCTGCGCCCCGACCATCCGCACGTGGTGCGGCTGGAGACCCGGCCGGCCAATCAGGAGGGGGCGGGGCTGGTCACGCTGGCGGACCTGGTCCGGCAGGCGCTGCGGATGAGGCCCGACCGGCTGGTGGTCGGCGAGGTGCGCGGCGCCGAAGTGGCGGACCTGCTCGCGGCGCTGAACACCGGTCACGAGGGGGGATGCGGCACGGTGCACGCCAACGCGGCCGCTCACGTCCCGGCCCGGCTGGAGGCGCTGGGGACGGCCGCGGGGCTCGACCGGGGCGCACTGCACAGCCAATTGGCCGCCGCGCTGACCCTGGTGCTGCACCTGGTGCGGGACCGGGAAGGGCGGCGCCGGGTGGCCGAGGTGCATGTGCTGGAGCGGGACGCCGCCGGACTGGTGGTGACCGTACCGGCGCTGAGGTGGGCAGCCCGGGGCTTCGTACGGGAGCAGGGCTGGGACCGGCTGCGCCCCCTGCTGCGAGGTGCCCGGTGAGCGCCGGGGCGGTGCTGCCGCTGCCGCTGTTCGCCGGAGTGCTGTGCGCGGGCGCGGCCGCCTGGGGGATCACCGGCGGCGACCGGGGGTCCCGGCGGGCCAGGGCGGTGCTCGCCGGAGGGTGGCAGCCGCCCGGGTGCGGACGCCCGCCGCGCCGCGAGCTGCTGCTGGGCGCCCTGCGGGTGCGGGCCGGGCGGTGGCGGGAGTGGGCCTGCCTCGCGGCCGGGGCGGTGATCGCGGTCCTGGGCGGGTCGGTGCTCCCGCTGCTGGTCGGGGCGGGAGCGGTACCACTGGTGCGGCGCTGGCTGCGGGCGCGGGCGTGCGAGCGGGCCCGCACCGCCCGGGCCGCCGAGGTGGTGGCCCTGTGCGGGGCGGCGGTGGGCGAGCTGCGGGCCGGAGCCCAGCCCGGGCAGGCGCTGACGGCGGCCATGCGGCGGACGGCCGCCGGCCCGGGTGGTCCGGGTGCGGCGGAAGCGGGTGTGCTGGCTGCCGCGGCGTTCGGCGGGGATGTGTCCGGGGCGCTGCGCCAGGCGGCCAAGGAGCCCGGAGCGGAGGGGCTGGCCGGGATGGCCGCCTGCTGGCGGGTGTCGGCGGACGGCGGTGCGGGGCTGGCCGCCGGGCTGGACCGGCTGGAGGGAGCCCTGCGGGCCGAGCGGGACCGGCAGGAGTCGCTGCGGGCCCAGTTGGCGGGCGCGCGGTCGACGGTGCTGGTGCTCGCGCTGCTCCCGCTGGTGGGTCTGTTGATCGGCACCGGGCTGGGCGCGAACCCGTTGCGGGTTCTGCTGCACACCCCCATGGGGTGGGGCTGCCTGCTGGCGGGCGGGGTGCTGGAGGCGCTGGGGCTCTTGTGGTGCCGGCGGATCGTCCGGGCGGGCGAACGGTGATGGCCGGATTCTTCGTCCACAGGCTGGGGATCGTCCTGGGTGCGGCGGCGGCCCTGTGGATGGTGTCGGCTTTGGCGGCGCGGGTCAGGGAGCGCGCCGTCCGGCGCAGGACCGCGGCGCTGCTGGGTGCGCGGTCAGTGCCGCGCGGGCCGGTGTCGGATTCCGTGCTGCGAAGGGCGGCGGTGGCGTGGGCCGCTCCGGCCGGGGCGCTGCTGGCGGGCTGGGTGCTCGTCGGCGGAGCGACCGGTGCGGCTGTCGGCTGTCTGGCCGCGGCCGTGGTGCGGCGCCTGCGGTCCGGGCCGCAGACGGCCCGGGCGGATCCGCAGGAGGGCGAGCGCCAGCTGCCGTTCGCCGCCGATCTGCTGGCCGCGTGCCTGGCGGCCGGAGCCGGGCCGGTGGAGGCGGCGGAGGTGGTGGGCGAGTCGCTGGGCGGACCGGTGGGCGAACGGCTTGCGAGCGCCGGGGCGGAGCTGCGGCTCGGCAGCGAACCGGGTTCGGGGTGGGGGAGGTTGGCGGAGATACCGGGTGCCCGGGGACTCGCCGAATGCCTGGAGCGGGCCGCGCGGACCGGTGCGCCCGCGGCGGAGCCGATGTCGCGGCTCGCCTCCGGGCTCCGGGAGGACCGGGCCCGCCGGGCCGGGGCCAGGGCGCAGCGGGCGGCGGTCCTCGTCACCGCACCGGTGGGGCTGTGCTTCCTTCCCGCATTTCTTTCGATCGGGGTCGCGCCGGTGGTGATCGGTATGGCCTCAGGACTTCTCTCCAGCCCCTGAAGTCGCAATGACCACACAAATAACGGAAATCCACAGGAGACTGCCATGAGGATCATCTGGTTTCGTGTGCGGACGGCTCTTGCCGGCCGCCGGAGTGATGCGGGGATGTCCACGTCGGAATACGCGATGGGCACGATCGCGGCCTGTGCGTTCGCTGCCGTTCTCTACAAGGTGGTGACGAGTGACGTCGTCGCCACGGCCCTTCAGTCCACCATCGGGAAGGCGCTCGATGTGCCGTTCTGAGGAGAAGTCCGGTGGCCGCGGCCGGGGAATGCGGGACCGGGGATATGTGACGGCGGAGGCGGCCCTGGTGATTCCGGCGCTGGTGCTCTTCGCGGCGTCGCTGGTGTGGGCCCTGATGGCGGCGGCCGGACAGATCCGGTGCGTGGACGCGGCCCGGGTGGGCGCCCGGGCGGCGTCCAGGTCGGAGCCCCCGGAGGTGGCGGTGGCGGCGGCCCGCGAGGCCGCGCCGGCGGGGGTCCGGGTGGAGCTGGAGCGGGTGGGCGACCTCTGGCGGGTGCGGGTCGTGGCGCCGGCCCCGGGGCCGGCCGGCATACCGCTGCGGCTGGGCGCGCAGGCGGTGGCCCTCGCCGAGGACAGCGTGGAGCCGCCACCGTGAGCCGGAACCGCGACCGGGGCTCGGCCACGGTCTGGGCGGCGCTGGTGGCGACGGCGCTGGGCGCGGTGTTCGCGGGCGTGCTGCTGCTCGGCCAGGCCGTCCTGGCCCGCCACCGGGCGGCGGCGGCAGCCGACCTGGCGGCGCTCGCCGCGGCGGCCACCTGGGCGCACGGGCCGGACACCGCCTGCACCACGGCGCTCCGGGTGGCCCGGGCGCAGGGTGCGGAGCTCGCCTGGTGCCACCTCGGGGGCGAAGTCGCCGACGTGGCCGCCCGGGTCGCGGCGGGCCCGTTCAGGCCCGAGATCCGAGCCCGCGCGGGGCCGCCCCGGGAGCCGACGGGCTGACGCCGTGCCGCGCCGGGGACCTGCCGGGGAGAGCCCGGCGAGGTGTGGGGTGGGAGCGCACCGGCGCAGCCGGGGGCCGAGGTGCGCCCCCGGGTGTGTCCCGCGGGTCAGGGGGCGGGGGAGGGGTTCCGCGGGGACTCGGAGAGGAGGCGGGTGAGCAGTCGGACGGCACCGCGTTTGTGCAGGGGGTCGTTGCCGTTGCCGCACTTGGGGGACTGGATGCAAGACGGGCAGCCGGACTCGCACTCGCAGGCGGCGATCGCGTCGCGGGTCGCCGTCAGCCAGGCGCGGGCCGTGTGGAAGGCCCGCTCGGCGAAGCCGGCGCCGCCGGGGTGGCCGTCGTAGACGAAGACCGTGGGGAGGAGGGTGTCGGGATGCAGTGGCACGGACACGCCGCCGATGTCCCAGCGGTCGCAGGTGGCGAACAGCGGCAGCATGCCGATGGCGGCGTGTTCCGCGGCGTGCAGGGCGCCGCCGAGGATTTCGGGGTTGATCCGCGCTTCGTCGAGCTGGTCCTCGGTCACCGTCCACCAGACGGCCCTGGTGCGCAGGGTGCGGGGCGGCAGGTCCAGCTTGGCCTCGCCGAGGACCTCGCCGGTGATCAGTTTGCGGCGCAGGTAGGAGACGACCTGGTTGGTCACCTCCACGGAGCCGAAGCAGAGCCGGGCCGAGCCCCAGGGGATCTCGGTCTCGGTCTCCAGGACGGAGAGGGAGGTGGTGTCCCGGGCCGTGGTGGAGAAGGGCGGGTCCGCCGCCTCCACGAGGGCCGCGGAGCCCTCCAGGTCCAGGTGCCGCACCAGGTAGGTGCGGCCCTGGTGGAGGTGGACGGCCCCCTCGTGGACGGCGGTGTGGGCCGCCGATTCGTCGACGGTGCCCAGCAGCCGTCCGGTGGAGGCCTCGACGATCTGCACCGGGCGACCGCCGCCGCCCCGAATGTCGGTCAGGTCCGAGGCCCGCTCCCGGCGGGTCCAGTGCCAGCCGGTCGCCCGGCGGCGCAGCAGCCTGGCCGCCTCCAGCTGGGGCAGGAGCTCCCCGGTGGCCGGGCCGAAGAGCCCCAGGTCCGCTTCGGTCAGCGGGAGCTCCTCGGCCGCCGCGCACAGGTGGGGGGCGAGGACGTACGGGTTGTCGGGGTCCAGGACGGTGGCTTCCACCGGTTGGCGGAACAGTGCTTCCGGATGGTGCACCAGGTAGGTGTCGAGCGGATCGTCCCGGGCGATCAGCACCGCCAGGGCGCCCCGGCCCGAGCGCCCGGCTCGGCCCGCCTGCTGCCACAGGGAGGCCCGCGTTCCCGGGTAGCCGGTGATCAGTACGGCGTCCAGGCCGGAGACGTCCACGCCCAGCTCCAGGGCGGTCGTGGCGGCCAGTCCCAGCAGCTCGCCGGAGTGCAGCGCCCGCTCCAGGGCCCGGCGCTCCTCGGGCAGGTAGCCGCCCCGGTAGGCCGCGACCCGCCGGGGCAGGGACCGGTCCACCTCTGCGAGGCGTTCCCGCGCGATCACGGAGATCAGCTCGGCGCCGCGCCGGGAGCGCACGAAGGCGACCGTCCGGACGCCCTGGATCACCAGATCGGTCAGCAGGTCGGCGGTCTCCGCGGTGGCCGTACGGCGGACGGGGGCACCCTTCTCGCCCCGCAGGTCGGTGAGCAGCGGCGGCTCCCACAGGGCGAAGACCACCTCGCCGCGCGGTGAGGCGTCGTCGGTGATCTCCGTCACGGGTACGCCGGTCAGCCGGGAGGCGGCGGACGCCGGGTCGCTCGCGGTGGCGGAGGCCAGCAGGAACACCGGATCGGAGCCGTAGCGGGCGCACAGCCGCCGCAGCCGGCGCAGGACCTGCGCCACGTGGGAGCCGAACACCCCGCGGTAGGTGTGGCACTCGTCGATCACCACGTAGCGCAGGGTGCGCAGGAACGCGGACCAGCGCGGGTGGGCCGGGAGGATCCCGCGGTGCAGCATGTCGGGGTTGGTCAGGACGTAGTTGGCGTACTGGCGCACCCATTCGCGCTCCTCGACGGGCGTGTCCCCGTCGTAGACCGCGGGGCGGATGGCGTTGCCCAGCGGGGCGGCCAGGTCCCTTACGGCACGCCGCTGGTCGGCCGCCAGGGCCTTGGTGGGGGCCAGGTACAGGGCGGTCGTGCCCCGGCCGTTCGGTGCCTGCGCGCCGTCCGCGAGGGCCGAGAGGACGGGGGCGAGGTAGGCCAGGGACTTCCCCGACGCGGTGCCGGTGGCCACGACGACGGACTCGCCGTCCAGGGCGTGCTCGGCGGCCGCGGCCTGGTGTTCCCACGGATGGCCGATCCCGGCGGACTGGATGGCCGCTACGACATCCGTTCGGATGCGGTCGGGCCAGACTGCATGACGGCCCTCCCGAGGGGGCAAGTGCTCCGTATGGGTGATGCGCGCAGAGCGGGAAGGCCCCCGTGACAGGCGGTCCAGGACCGTGCCGGGGGTGGGTCGGGAGTCCGCGTCTGCCGTGGGCCGTCCGGGACCGTGAGTGTTGGCCATCGGGACCGAGTGTGTCACCGGCGTGCGGGACAATGGTCGGAAGGCGTCGTGCGCGCCTGCCGGTAAGTGATTGAATGCCATTGCGGCAGCCAATCCCTCACCTACCTTCGGGTGGGGAGGCCCCTGGGGGGCGCCGCTCGATAGCAAGGTGCTGGAGGATCCGTGGACCTGTCCCTGTCGACTCGCACTGTCGGCGACCGTACGGTCGTGGAGGTCGGTGGCGAGATTGATGTGTATACCGCGCCCAAGCTGCGCGAGCAGTTGGTCGAGTTGGTGAACGACGGCAGCTACCACCTGGTCGTCGACATGGAGCGAGTGGACTTCCTCGACTCCACCGGACTGGGTGTGCTCGTGGGAGGTCTCAAGCGCGTCCGTGCGCACGAGGGTTCGCTCCGCCTGGTGTGCAACCAGGAGCGCATCCTGAAGATTTTCCGCATCACCGGTCTGACCAAGGTGTTCCCGATCCACACCACGGTGGACGACGCCGTCAACGCCACCGACTGACGGCTCCAGGCGGCCCCCGGCAGTCTCCGGGCAGCTTGGGGGCCGGCAAGGAGAGCAGGGGCACCGGGCCATGGACGGTCCGGGCCTCTGGCAAGGCACGCCCGTAGTCCGAGGGGGATGCGCATGGCCACCGTTGAACTGCGCTTCAGCGCCCAGCCCGAACACGTCCGGACGGCCCGCCTGGTCGCGGCCGCCGTGGCGCGCAGGGCCGGCGTGGAGGAAGCCGTCCTCGACGAGGTCCGCCTCGCCGTGGGCGAGGCCTGTTCGCGTGCCGTCGGACTCCACCGGAGCAACGGGCTGGTCGCACCCGTGCGGGTGGTGCTGACCGAAGAGGACAAGACGTTCTCCATCGAGGTCGGCGACGAGGTGCCCGGCCCCGGCGGGATCCCCGCCGACACCGTGTCCGGCATGGCCGCCGTCCAGGACTCCGACGGGGACACCGAGGACGAGATGGGGCTCGCGGTGATCAGCGGGCTCGTCGACGACGTCGAGGTGACCAGTGGGGAATCGGGCGGGACCATCCGGATGAGCTGGCCCGTCTCGGCGCCCTCCGATCTTTCGTGAGATCCGCGGAGCGCGCATTCCCTCCTATCTTCTGATCTTTATCAAGGCCCTGCTGAGCAGGGCCTTTTTCATTTCCCTGGATCAATGACCATCCGTCAACGCCTTTGCCCCATTACCGCTTTCGAGGGTAATGGAGTGACGTGATCTATTGCTGAGGAGCAGGAGCACGCCAATTGTGTTTCCTGCGCACTGTTTTGATCGGTGTGCGCTCCCTACAATCCGTCCACATCTTGAGCTCATCACGTCAAGGAGGACGAATGACGGGGCTCTTCACCCCTCTCGCGCCGGATAGCGCCGCTGATCTGGCATCCGCAGTACTCACCGATGACAATCGGCTCATCGTGATGGTCATTGCGGCCGTCGCACTCGCCGCACTCGTCGTCGCGCAGTTCCTGGTCCGCCAGGTCCTCGCCGCCGACGAGGGAACCGACAGCATGAAGAAGATCGCCGCCGCCGTCCAGGAAGGCGCCAACGCCTACCTCGGCAGGCAGCTGCGCACGCTGGCCATCTTCGCCGTCGTGGTCTTCTTCCTGCTCTTCCTGCTCCCCGCCGACGACTGGAATCAGCGGGCGGGACGCTCCGCCTTCTTCCTCGTCGGCGCCATCTTCTCGGCGGCCACCGGCTACATCGGCATGCGCCTCGCGGTCCGCGCCAACGTGCGCGTCGCCGCTGCCGCCCGCCAGGCCACCCCCGCCGAGGGGGAGCCCGCCAAGGACCTGACCACGGTCTCCCACCAGGCGATGAAGATCGCCTTCCGTACGGGTGGCGTGGTCGGCATGTTCACCGTCGGGCTCGGCCTCCTCGGCGCCTCCTGCGTGGTCCTGGTCTACGCCGCGGACGCCCCCAAGGTCCTGGAGGGCTTCGGTCTCGGCGCCGCCCTGATCGCGATGTTCATGCGCGTCGGCGGCGGAATCTTCACCAAGGCCGCCGACGTCGGCGCCGACCTGGTCGGCAAGGTCGAGCAGGGCATTCCGGAGGATGACCCGCGCAATGCCGCGACCATCGCCGACAACGTGGGCGACAACGTCGGAGACTGCGCCGGAATGGCGGCCGACCTCTTCGAGTCCTATGCCGTCACCCTCGTGGCCGCGCTCATCCTCGGCAAGGCCGCCTTCGGCGACCTGGGTCTGGCCTTCCCTCTGATCGTCCCCGCCATCGGCGTCATCACCGCGATGATCGGCATCTTTGCGGTCTCCCCGCGCCGCAGCGACCGCAGCGGCATGACCGCCATCAACCGCGGCTTCTTCATCTCGGCCGTGATCTCCCTGGTGCTGGTCGCGATCGCCGTCTACGCCTACCTGCCGTCCAGCTACAAGGACCTCGTCGGCGTCGAGAACGCGGCGATCACCAACCACGCCGGCGACCCGCGCGTCCTGGCCGTCGTCGCCGTCGCCATCGGCATCGTGCTGGCGGCCCTGATCCAGCAGCTGACCGGCTACTTCACCGAGACCAACCGCCGTCCCGTCCGGGACATCGGCAAGTCCTCCCTGACGGGTGCCGCCACCGTCGTTCTCGCCGGCATCTCCGTCGGCCTGGAGTCCGCCGTCTACACGGCCCTGCTGATCGGTCTCGGCGTCTACGGGGCGTTCCTGCTCGGTGGTACGTCCATCCTGCTCGCGCTCTTCGCGGTGGCCCTGGCCGGTACCGGCCTGCTCACCACGGTCGGCGTCATTGTCGCGATGGACACCTTCGGGCCCGTCTCCGACAACGCCCAGGGCATCGCCGAGATGTCCGGCGACGTCGAGGGCGCCGGCGCGCAGGTCCTGACCGACCTGGACGCCGTCGGCAACACCACCAAGGCCATCACCAAGGGCATCGCCATCGCCACCGCCGTGCTCGCCGCGGCCGCGCTGTTCGGCTCGTACAACGACGCGATCGCCGCCGCGGTCAAGGAGGTCGGTGCCAAGGCCGGGGAACTGAACCTCAGCCTGGACATCGCACAGCCCAACAACCTCGTCGGGCTGATCCTGGGCGCGGCCGTGGTCTTCCTGTTCTCCGGCCTCGCCATCAACGCGGTCTCCCGCTCCGCGGGCTCGGTGGTCTACGAGGTGCGCCGCCAGTTCCGCGAGCACCCCGGGATCATGGACTACAGCGAGAAGCCCGAGTACGGGCGCGTCGTCGACATCTGCACCAAGGATGCGCTGCGCGAGCTCGCCACGCCCGGTCTGCTCGCCGTCCTGACGCCGATCGCGGTGGGCTTCTGCCTCGGCGTGGGCGCGCTCGGCTCCTTCCTCGCCGGTGCCATCGGCACGGGCACGCTGATGGCGGTCTTCCTCGCCAACTCCGGCGGCGCCTGGGACAACGCGAAGAAGCTGGTCGAGGACGGCCACCACGGCGGCAAGGGCAGCGAAGCCCACGAGGCGGTCGTCATCGGCGACACGGTCGGCGACCCGTTCAAGGACACCGCCGGACCGGCGATCAACCCGCTGCTCAAGGTCATGAACCTGGTGGCGCTGCTGATCGCACCCGCCGTCGTGCAGTTCAGCTACGGCCCGGACACCAGCCCGACCGTACGGGCGATCGTCGCGGTCCTCGCGATCGGCGTCATCATCGGCGCCGTGTACGTCTCCAAGCGCCGCGGGATCGCGGTGGGCGACGACAGCGACGGGACGGCCGAACGGGTGGCCCAGTCGGCCGACCCGGCGACGGTCTCCTGACCGAGGCACCACTCGAAGGACGGGCCCGGCCGGGCAGGGCCGGCCGTGCGCCCGAACGGCGGACAGGCGGCGCGGACTGACGCGCCGTCCGTCCGCCTTTGCGCGTCCCCGGATGGCAGGCGTGTATCTTCCGGGCCGAGAGCCTTCGAAGGGACCAATCCGGTGAACAAGAAGCTTGCAGCCGCGTTGTCGGGCAGTGCCGTGCTGATGCTCGTGCTGTCCGGCTGCGGCGGGGACGACGGCGACGAGAAGGCCAACGCCTGGGCCAAGAAGGTCTGCGACCAGTGGCAGCCCGAACTCAAGAAGATCGAGACCGCCAACGCCGACATCAAGCGCGTGGCCACGGAGAGCAGCAAGCCCGACGAGGTCAAGCAGACGGACTCGGCTGCCTTCGCCACCATGTCCGAGTCGTACAAGACGATGGGCGGCGCCCTGCAGCAGGCGGGTGTTCCGCCGGTCAAGGACGGCTCCACGACCCAGGAGGCCGCGGTCAAGGGCTTCGAGGCGACCTCGAAGGGGTACGCCGACCTGAAGGCGAAGATGGACGCCCTCGACCCGGCGGACAAGACGAAGTTCGCCGACGGCCTCAAGGAGGTCGCGGGCGGTCTGCAGGAGGCGAACAAGGGCGGCCAGGACGCGCTCGCCACGCTCAACGCGGGCGGTCTCAACAAGGCCATCAGCAACCAGAAGGGCTGCCAGGTCGCGGCTCCGTAGGCCGTCCGGGCAGTCACCGGCGCCGCAGGGCCGTACGGGGCGCGCACCGTACGAAGACCCGGGCGGCCGGGCTCCCGGGAGGGGGCCGCGGCCGCCCTTTCGTACATCCGGGCCCGTGGTGAGCGGCGGGACGGGCCCCAGCGGACACAATGGACGGGTGAGTACCACCAGCCTCCCCACCCCCGACCACGCCGCCGAGCTCCGCAGCGCGATGCTGGCCGCCGGCTTCACCGCCGACGGGCTGCTCGACCTGCTCGGCGCTCCCGCCTACGCCGCGCTGGCCCGCAGTGAGACGGTCCCCGCCCTGCGCGCCACCCGGGGCGGCGGAGACGGCCCGCTCGCGACCCTGGTCCGGCTGTTCCTGCTTCAGCAGCCCGTGCCGTACGGGCACGCCGCTGCGGCGATGCCGGTCGGGGCGGCCCTGGCCGACGGCTGGCTGCGGCGCGAGGATGCCGCCGACGGCGAGGGCACCGTGCACGCCACCGTGGACGTGCGTCCCTACGGCGGTCCCGACGGCGAGGACTGGTTCATCGTCTCGGACCTCGGCTGCGCGGTCGGCGGGGCCGGCGGGATCGGCAGCCGGGAGGAGGGCGTCGTCCTCGGAGTCGGAGGGGCCTCCACCACCCTCGCGGGCATCACCGTGCGCACGCCGGTCGGCTCCGCGCTCGACGTCGGCACCGGATCCGGTATCCAGGCGCTGCACGCCACCCGGCACGCGACGAGGGTCACCGCCACCGACGTCAACCCCAGGGCCCTCGGATTCACCCGTTTGACGCTGGCCCTCTCCGGGGCGCCGGAGGCCGAGCTGCTCACCGGCTCGCTCTTCGAGCCGGTCGGCGACGCGACGTACGACCTGATCGTGTCGAACCCGCCGTTCGTGATCTCCCCGGGCGCCCGGCTGACCTACCGCGACGGCGGGATGGGCGGCGACGACCTCTGCCGGACCCTGGTCCAGGAGGCGGGAGCCCGGCTCAACCCCGGCGGGTACGCGCAGTTCCTCGGCAACTGGCAGCACGTCGAGGGTGAGGACTGGCACGACCGGCTCCGCTCCTGGGTGCCGCGCGGCTGTGACGCCTGGATCGTCCAGCGCGACGTGCAGGACGTCACCCAGTACGCGGAGCTGTGGCTGCGCGACGCCGGCGATCACCGCACCGACCCCGCCGAGTACGCGCGGCGGTACGAGGAATGGCTGGACGAGTTCGAGGCCCGCAAGACCAAGAGCATCGGCTTCGGGTGGATCACCCTGCGCCGGACGGACGCCGCCGAGCCCTCGATCGTGGTCGAGGAGTGGCCGCACACCGTGGAGCAGCCGCTCGGCGAGGCCGTCCTCGCCCACTTCGCCCGTCAGGACTACCTGCGCGAGCACGACGACGCGGCGCTGCTGGAGGCCCGCTTCGTGCTGGTGGAGGAAGTGGTCCAGGAGCAGGTCGGCGCGCCCGGCGCGGAGGACCCGGAACACGTCGTGCTTCGGCAGAACCGCGGAATGCGGCGCGCCACCAAGGTCGACACGGTCGGCGCGGGCTTCGCGGGAGTGTGTGACGGCTCACTCAGCGCCGGGCGGATCCTCGACGCGATCGCGCAGCTGATGCAGGAGGATCCCGTGGTGCTGCGGGACCGGACTCCGGAGGCCATCCGGCTGCTGGTCGAGCAGGGCTTCCTGGAACCCGTGGCGGGCCCCGGGCGGGAGCCGGCACCGTGATGTAACCCGGGGTTCGCCCGGCGTATCCCCAAGGGCGGCAGACTGGGGCGCAGCGGGGTCCGGGGGGGTCCCGAGAGTGGCCCGGGGGTGCGGGGGAAGGGCGTGGAACGCGGTCCGGCGATCTTCGCAGGGCTGTGATTCCCGCTGTTCGGGGCTGCTCTGTAGGCCTGGACGGGAGCGCGCACCGGCCGCTGTGCGCCGGTGGTCGCGCGTGCGCGCCCCGTCACGGTCGAACTCCTGCTTCCGCTTGCTTGCGGGGTTTCCCGGCGGGCTTCGTGGGCCTTCGGGGACGCGGCACCGGCGCGGGGCCAGACGGCCCCCCGGCCACTCGGCCCGGTGATCGCGACGGGTCCGGCGCGGCATCCGGGCGGCAGAAACGGCACTTGTCGGGTTACCGTTCGAGTGGCCGTTGCGGGCTTGTGCCGTTTGACACGGGGGCGGGTTGTACCGTCACACTCCGCAGCGTCGCCGTACTGCGACCGAGTGCCGACCGGAGAGAAGAGCCAAGTTGTCCCCGACTAGCGAGACCGCAAAGGGCGGCCGCCGACTCGTCATCGTCGAGTCCCCTGCCAAGGCGAAGACGATCAAGGGCTACCTCGGCCCGGGATACGTCGTCGAGGCGAGCGTCGGGCACATCCGCGACCTCCCGAACGGCGCGGCCGAGGTTCCCGACAAGTACACCGGCGAGGTCCGCCGCCTCGGCGTGGACGTCGAGCACGACTTCCAGCCGATCTACGTCGTCAACGCCGACAAGAAGGCGCAGGTCCGCAAGCTCAAGGAGCTGCTGGCCGAGTCCGACGAACTCTTCCTCGCCACCGATGAGGACCGCGAGGGCGAAGCCATCGCGTGGCACCTGCAGGAAGTCCTCAAGCCCAAGGTCCCCGTCCACCGGATGGTCTTCCACGAGATCACCAAGGACGCGATCCGCGACGCCGTCGCCAACCCGCGCGAGCTCAACCAGCGCATGGTCGACGCCCAGGAAACCCGCCGCATCCTCGACCGCCTCTACGGCTACGAGGTCTCGCCGGTCCTGTGGAAGAAGGTCATGCCGCGTCTGTCGGCCGGCCGCGTGCAGTCGGTGGCCACCCGCCTCGTCGTCGAGCGCGAGCGCGAGCGCATCGCCTTCCGCTCCGCCGAGTACTGGGACCTGACCGGCACCTTCTCCACCGGCCGCGCCGGGGACCCGTCCGACCCGTCCTCGCTGGTCGCCCGCCTGAACACGGTGGACGGCAAGCGTGTCGCGCAGGGCCGTGACTTCGGTGCCAACGGCCAGCTCAAGAGCCAGGTGCTGCACCTCGACGAGGGAGGCGCGAGGGCGCTGGCCGCAGCCCTCGCCGACACCACCTTCGCCGTCCGGTCGGTCGAGTCCAAGCCCTACCGCCGCTCTCCGTACGCCCCGTTCCGTACGACGACGCTCCAGCAGGAGGCCTCGCGCAAGCTCGGCTTCGGTGCGAAGGCGACGATGCAGGTGGCCCAGAAGCTGTACGAGAACGGCTTCATCACCTACATGCGTACGGACTCCACCACGCTGTCCGACACCGCGGTGGCGGCCGCCCGGGCGCAGGTCACCCAGCTCTACGGGGCCGACTACCTGCCGGAGAAGCCGCGCGTCTACGCGGGCAAGGTCAAGAACGCGCAGGAGGCGCACGAGGCGATCCGCCCCTCGGGTGATCGTTTCCGCACGCCCGCCGAGACGGGTCTGACCGGTGACCAGTTCCGCCTGTACGAGCTGATCTGGAAGCGCACCGTCGCCTCCCAGATGAAGGACGCGACCGGCAACAGCGTCACGGTGAAGATCGGCGGCCGCGCCGCGGACGGGCGCGACGCCGAGTTCACCGCGTCCGGCAAGACGATCACCTTCCACGGCTTCATGAAGGCCTACGTCGAGGGCGCGGACGACCCGAACGCCGAGCTCGACGACCGCGAGCGGCGCCTGCCGCAGGTCGCCGAAGGCGACGCGCTCGCCGCCGAGGAGATCACGGCGGACGGCCACTCGACCAAGCCGCCGGCCCGCTACACCGAGGCCTCGCTGGTCAAGGAGCTCGAAGAGCGCGAGATCGGCCGGCCGTCGACGTACGCGTCGATCATCGGCACGATCCTCGACCGCGGCTACGTCTTCAAGAAGGGCACCGCGCTCGTCCCCTCCTTCCTCTCGTTCGCCGTGGTGAACCTGCTGGAGAAGCACTTCGGGCGGCTCGTCGACTACGACTTCACCGCGAAGATGGAGGACGACCTCGACCGGATCGCCCGGGGCGAGGCCCAGGCCGTGCCGTGGCTGAAGCGCTTCTACTTCGGCTCCGAGGACGCCACCGAGGTCGTGCCGGCCGACGGTGACCACCTCGGCGGCCTGAAGGAGCTGGTCACGGACCTGGGCGCGATCGACGCACGGGAGATCTCCTCCTTCCCCGTCGGCGAGGGCATCGTGCTGCGCGTCGGCCGCTACGGGCCGTACGTGGAGCGGGGCGAGAAGGACTCCGAGGGGCACCAGCGCGCCGACATCCCCGACGACATGGCTCCGGACGAGCTGACGATCGCCTACGCGGAGGAGCTGTTCGCGAAGCCGAGCGGCGAGTTCCAGCTCGGCAAGGACCCGGTCAGCGGCAACGACATCGTCGCCAAGGACGGCCGCTACGGACCGTACGTGACGGAGATCCTGCCCGAGGGCACGCCGAAGACCGGCAAGAACGCGGTCAAGGCGCGCACCGCCTCGCTCTTCAAGACCATGAGCCTGGACACGGTCACGCTCGACGACGCCCTGCGGCTGATGTCGCTGCCGCGCGTCGTCGGTACGGATGCCGAGGGCGTGGAGGTCACGGCCCAGAACGGCCGCTACGGCCCGTACCTCAAGAAGGGCACGGACTCGCGGTCGCTGGAGACCGAGGACCAGCTCTTCACGATCACGCTCGACGAAGCCCTGGCGATCTACGCACAGCCCAAGCAGCGGGGCCGCGCGGCGGCCAAGCCGCCGCTGAAGGAGCTGGGCACCGACCCGGTCAGCGAGAAGCCGGTCGTGGTCAAGGACGGCCGCTTCGGGCCCTACGTGACCGACGGCGAGACGAACGCGACGCTGCGGCGGGACGACGACGTCGAGACGATCACGCCGGAGCGGGGCTACGAGCTGCTCGCGGAGAAGCGGGCGAAGGGCCCGGCCAAGAAGACGGCGAAGAAGGCCGTCAAGAAGGCCCCGGCGAAGAAGACGGCCGCGACGAAGACCGCGGCCGCGAAGAAGACGGCGGCCAAGAAGACGACGACTGCCAAGAAGACGACCGCGAAGAAGACGGTCACGAAGAAGACCGCGGCCAAGAAGACGGCCGCGACCCCGGCGGAGGAGTAGCCGAGCCGAGGGCCCCGCGCGGAGCGCGGGGCCCTCGTGCGTCCGCCGGCCGTATCCGGCGGAGCGGCCGGGACCGGGTCCGGGACCGGTTCCGGAAGGTGGGTCCGGGCTCACACCCGGGCTCGTCCACAGGCCTCCGCAGCTGCCATGCGCAGCGGATAGGCTGGGCGGATGACGCGAGCCGAGCAGCCGGCGGTCGTGACCGCCCCGGCGAACCCCACCTACGACGAAGCCCTAGCCGCGGATTCCCGCGAGCGTGCGGTGCGCGCACTGCTGCGCACCCCCCGGCTGCGCCGCCTGTGGAGCGCCCAGCTGGTGAGCGGCATCGGTGATGCCCTCGCCCTGCTGGTGCTGGTTCTGCTGGCCCTTCAGGCAGCCGCCTCCGAAGGCGCCTTCGGAGGCGGATACCGCGGTGCGGCCCTCGCCGTCGCCGCCGTCTTCGGCGTCCGGATCCTCGCCACCCTGCTCTTCGGCGCCGTCCTGCTCGGCCCGCTGGCCGGACTCCTCGGCTCCGGCGGTCGGCTGGACCGCCGCTGGACGATGATCGGAGCCGACGGGGTGCGCCTCGCGCTCTTCGTCGTCGCCCCGCTGTGGCTCGACTGGATCGCGGCCCACGCGCTCACCGCGCTGCTGGCCACCGTCTTCGTGTCCGGCGCCGCCGAACGGCTGTGGACGCTGGCCAAGGAGAGCGCGGCACCGGCCCTGCTGCCGGAGCCGCCGCCGGAGGGGGCCACCGTACGGCCGCTCCCGGACCACCTGGACGCCCTGCGGCGGTTGACCCTGCGCACGGCCTTCGCGGCGCTCCCCGTCGCGGCGGCCGCGCTGCTCGCCGCGACCCTCGTCGGCAAGGCCCTCGGCCTCGGCGTTGCCTGGTTCGCCGCGAACCAGGCCGCCTTCGGCTCGTACGTGGCCGCCGGCCTCTTCGCCGCGTCGGTGTCCCTGCTGCTCCCCCTGGTGCTGCCCACGGCCGCCACCCCGCGGCCCCGTTCGCCGCTGGAGGGCCTGCGCGCCCCCAAGGCGGGCGACCGGCCGGACAAGGGCCGTACGGGCGCCATCCCCCTGCTCGTCCTGAGCTGCGCCGCCGTCGCCGGAGCCGTGTCCTGCGCCGTCGCCGTGTCCGTCCTGCACGCCTTCGACCTGGGCGGCGGGCCGGCCGCCTTCGCGCTGTTCGTCCTCGCCCTGGTCGGCGGTACCGCCGCCGGCATCCGTGCCGCCCAGGCCGGCAAGGTGCTGCCCGGCCTGTCCCGGCGCCGGCTGCTGGCCCTCGCCACAGCGGCGGCCGGCCTCGCGCTGCTGCTGAGCGGCCTCGTCGCGGACATGGCGACCGTGCAGTTCCTCTCGCTGCTTGCCGGCACCGCCGCGGGCGTCGCGGCCAACACCGGCCACACCCTGCTGGACCAGGAGACCGAGGAGTTCCGCCGGGCGCGGGTCACCGAGCACCTCCAGGCGGTCGTGCGGGTGGCCGTGGCCGTCGGCGCCGTCGCCGCCCCGGTGCTGGCCGCGGTGATCGGCCCGCACCGGCTGACCGGAACCGGGACCGCCGTCCCGCACGGCGGGGCCGCCTTCACCCTGATGATCGTCGGCGTGCTGCTGCTGCCCGTCGCCGTGGTCGTGCTCACCAAGGCGGACGACCGCAGCGGCGTGCCGCTGCGACGTGACCTGCGCGACGCGCTGCGCGGCGGCGAGCCCGTACAGGCCCCGGCCGCCACCGGATTCTTCATCGCGCTGGAGGGCGGCGACGGAGCCGGCAAGTCCACCCAGGTCAAGGCGCTTGCCGAGTGGATACGGGGCAAGGGGCACGAAGTCGTCGTGACTCGGGAGCCGGGCGCCACGCCCGTCGGCAAGCGGCTCCGCTCGATCCTGCTCGACGTGTCCTCGGCCGGGCTGTCGAACCGCGCCGAGGCGCTGCTGTACGCGGCCGACCGCGCGGAGCACGTGGACACGGTGGTGCGGCCGGCGCTGGAGCGCGGCGCAGTCGTCATCTCCGACCGCTACATCGACTCCTCGGTGGCCTACCAGGGGGCGGGCCGCGACCTCTCCCCGACGGAGATCGCCCGGATCTCGCGCTGGGCGACCAGCGGGCTCGTACCGCACCTGACCGTGCTGCTCGACGTGTCGCCGGAGGCGGCGCGCGAGCGGTTCACGGAGGCCCCGGACCGGCTGGAGTCGGAGCCGGCGGAGTTCCACCAGCGGGTGCGGTCGGGCTTCCTCACCCTCGCCGCCGCCGACCCCGGCCGCTACCTGGTGGTCGATGCCGGGCAGGATCCGGACTCGGTGACCACCGTCGTACGGCACCGGCTGGACCGGATGCTCCCGCTCTCCGAGGCGGAGGTGGCCGCTCAGGCGGAAGCCCGGCGCCTCGCCGAGGAGGAGGCGCGCCGCAAGGCCGAGGAAGAGGCGGCGCGCAAGGCCGAGGAGGAGCGGCTGCGGGCCGAGGAGGAAGCGCGCAAGGCCCGTGAGGCCGAGGAGGCCCGGGTCAGGGCGGAGGCCGAAGCCGCCCGCAAGGCGGAGGAGGAGCGGCTGCGGGCCGAGGAGGAGGCCCGGGCACGGGCCGAGGCCGAGCGGCTGCGCGCGGAGGCCGAGGAGAAGGCGCGTGCGGCGGAGGCCGAGCGGCTGCGCAGGCAGGCGGAGGAGGAGGCCCGGCTGCGGGCGGAGGCCGAGGAGCGGCGGCTGGAGAAGCAGCGGCGCGCCGAGGAGGCCCTGCTGAAGGCCGAGGAGGCGCGCCGGCTGGTGGAGGCCGCGGCGGCCGAGGCCGCCGCGAAGGCCGCCGCCGCTGCCGCAGCCGCGGAGGCCCAGGCCGCTGCCGCCGCTGCTCCGGCGTCCGGTCCGGCCGCTTCGGGACCCCGGATCGACATGACGAAGGCCCCGCACCACCCGGACGACGCGGTCACGGTCGAGACCCCCGTGGTCAAGCGGGTGCTCCGCCCGGACGACGTCACCGAGACCGTCCCGGTGCCGAAGGTCGCCCCGGCCCCGGCCCCGGACCCGGTCTCCGCCGCGGACGAGACGGCAGTCCTGCCACCGGTGCGTCCGGCCGACGAGACGGCGGTGCTGCCGCCCGTACGCCCGGACGCACCGCAGGGCGAGCGCTCCGGTGCGGGCGGCCGCCGAGGCGACAGCGCCGGCCACCGGTCCGCCACGCGTCCGACGGCCCGGCGCACCGAGGAGGACCCGGCCGACCGGGTTCCGTCGGGCATCTTCCGGGATTCGAGCAACGACCGGACGCGGGAGCTCCCGGTCGTCGACGACGAGGGCCGGCCGCGTCGTCCCCGACCGGAGTGGGCGGAGGAGACCCCGCTCGACGACCTGCCGACGCTGGCGGACGAGCTGCTGGGTCGCCGCCGGGACGACGGGGACGACGACGAGGGCGAACGGGGAGCGCGCCGCCGCCGCTGACGTACGCCGGCGCTGGGGGCGGCGGCCGCCGCGGTGGCGCTGGCCGCACGCAATTGTCGGTGGCGCCCGACACAATGGGTGCACGGAGAGTGAGAGGTGGTGGGCGGGATGCCCGTATGGGACGACCTGGTGGGCCAGGAGCGGATCCGGACGCAGCTGGCCGCCGCCGCCCGGGATGCCGATGCGCTGGTCACGGCCGCCGCGGACGGGACCGCGCCGCCCGCCGCGTCGAAGATGACCCACGCCTGGCTCTTCACGGGACCGCCGGGAGCCGGCCGCGTCACCGCCGCCCGTGCCTTCGCTGCGGCCCTGCAATGCACCAGCCCGGACCGCGCCCTCGGCGGTGAGCCCGGCTGCGGGTTCTGCGACGGCTGTCACACCACGATGGTCGGCACCCACGCGGACGTCTCCACCGTCGCCGCGGTCGGCAGCCAGATCCTCGTCGACGACATGCGCGACACCGTCCGCAAGTCCTACACGTCCCCCGCGACGGGCCGCTGGCAGATCATCCTGGTCGAGGACGCGGAGCGGCTGAACGAGAAGTCCGCCAACGCCGTCCTCAAGGCTGTGGAGGAGCCGGCGCCCCGTACGGTGTGGCTGCTGTGCTCGCCCTCCCTGGAGGACGTGCTGCCCACCATCCGCTCCCGCTGCCGCCACCTGGGCCTCAGCACCCCGTCGGTCGCGGCCGTCGCGGACATGCTGGTGCGGCGGGACGGCGTCGAGCCGCCGGTTGCCCTGGCCGCCGCCAGGGCAACTCAGGGGCACGTCGACCGTGCCCGCCGGCTGGCCACCGACGCGGGGGCCCGGGAGCGCAGGGCGACGGTCCTGAAGCTCCCGCTGCGGGTGGACGACATCGGCGCCTGCCTCAAGGCCGCCCAGGAACTGGTCGACGCGGCTTCCGAGGACGCCCGGCAGATGGCCGAGGAGGTCGACGGCAAGGAGACCGAGGAGCTCCGGGCGGCCCTGGGCGCCGCCGCCGGGACGGGCGGGCGGATGCCACGCGGGACGGCGGGCGTGATGAAGGAGCTGGAGGACAAGCAGAAGCGGCGCCGGACCCGCACCCAGCGCGACAGCCTCGATCTGGCGCTCACCGACCTCACCGGCTTCTACCGCGATGTCCTGGCCCTCCAGCTCGGCTCTGCCCTCGGTATCGCCAACGAGGACATACGGCAGGACCTGGAGCGCATCGCCAAGGCCTCCGGCCCGGAGCGGACCCTGCGCCGCATCGAGGCGGTCATCGCCTGCCGAGACGCCCTCGACCGCAACGTCGCCCCGCTCCTCGCGGTGGAGGCGATGACGATGTCGCTGCGCGCGGGCTGATCCGGCACCCCTGCCGCCTGCCGCCTGCTGCCCGGCCTCCGCTCGGGGTCCACAACGGGTTGACCGCCTCATCCGTAAGGGGGAACCGGCCGTCGGGGCCGGAACGGGCCCGGTCCGGGCGCGGCCGGGCGGACACCACGCGCGGCCGGGGTCCGTCCGGAGCAGGGGACCCGCCCGCTCCCCTCGGCAGGACGTAGGCTCCTGGGATGGACACCAGTCGCGTGCTGCGTACCACCGGGACCGTGATCGCAGCGGCCGGGTTGCTGCTCTCCGGGTGCACCTCGGGCGGGTCGGAGACGCTCCGGACCGCCGCGTCCGCGAGAGGCGAGGCCGGCGCCACGGCGTCGGTGCCGCCGTCCCCCGACGCCACCGCGATGCGCCCGTACTACGAGCAGAAGCTGACCTGGCGCGACTGCGGTGTCCCCGGATTCCAGTGCTCCACGATGAAGGCGCCGCTGGACTACGCGAACCCCGGCGCCGGCGGGGACGTGGACATCGCGGTGGCCCGCCGGGTGGCGACCGGCCCCGGCAAGCGGCTCGGCTCGCTCGTGGTCAATCCGGGCGGACCCGGCGGATCCGGCATCGGCTACCTCCAGGCGTACGCGGGCATCGGCTATCCCGCCCCGGTGCGCGCCCGGTACGACATGGTCTCCTTCGACCCGCGCGGCGTGGAGCGCAGCAGTCCGGTCGAGTGCCTGACGGGCCCGGAGATGGACAAGTACACCCAGGTGGACCAGACGCCGGACGACGCAGCCGAGCGGGCCCGCCTGGTGGCCGCCTTCAAGGAGTTCGCGGCCGGCTGCGAGGCCCGCTCGAAGCGGGTCCTGCCGCACGTCTCCACTGTGGACGCCGCCCGCGACATGGACCTGCTGCGGGCCGTGCTCGGCGACAGGAAGCTGAACTACGTCGGGGCCTCGTACGGCACCCTGCTGGGGGCGACGTACGCGAACCTCTTCCCGGACCGGGTCGGCCGGCTGGTCCTGGACGGCGCGATGGATCCCGCGCGTGAGGCCCTCGACCTCAACCGGGACCAGACCGAGGGATTCGAGACGGCCTTCACCTCCTTCGCCAAGGACTGCGCGAAGCAACCCGACTGCCCGCTGGGCAACGGCGGCCCGCAGGAGGTGGCCGCCCGGCTGAAGGACTTCTTCCGCAAGCTCGACGCGCAGCCCGTGCCCAGCAGCGACGACAAGCGGCCGCTCGGCGAGGCCCTCGCGACGACCGGGGTGATCGCGGCGCTCTACGACGAGAACGCCTGGCCCCAGCTGCGCGAGGCGCTGGCCTCGGCGATGAACGGCGACGGCGCAGGCCTGCTGGGTCTGGCCGACAGCTACTACGAGCGCGGGGCGGACGGGAAGTACGCCAACCTGATGTTCGCGAACGCCGCCGTGAACTGCCTCGACCAGCCCGCGGCCTTCAGCGGCCCGGAAGCGGTCGACGCGGCCCTCCCCTCCTTCGAGAAGGCCTCCCCGGTCTTCGGAGCGGGCCTGGCCTGGGCCTCGCTGAACTGCGCGTACTGGCCGGTGAAGCCCACGGGCACGGCGGGGCCGCTGACCGCGAAGGGCGCCGCGCCGATCGTGGTCGTCGGCACCATCCGTGACCCCGCGACGCCGTACAAGTGGGCCCAGGCCTTGGCCGACCAGCTCGAGTCGGGCACCCTCCTCACCTACGACGGCGACGGCCACACGGCGTACGGGCGTGGCAGCGATTGCATCGACACCGCGATCAACCGCTACCTGCTGGAGGGTAAGCCCCCGGCGGACGGCCAGAAGTGCTGACCCGCCGGGCGGGGGCCGGAGCCGCAAGGGGCGCCGGATCTACGGCAAATGTCCGCATGTGTGAAACCTGGTTCGGTGCACGCCCTCGCACCCTGTAGACTTGGCGCGGCTGCTGATGAGAGCACCTCTTCGAGGGAATACTCGTCTGATCAGCGGTGCCGCCTTAGCTCAGTTGGCCAGAGCAACGCACTCGTAATGCGTAGGTCTCGGGTTCGAATCCCGAAGGCGGCTCAGACAGACCCCAGGCTGGAGAAATCCGGCCTGGGGTTTTCTGTTGCCCCGAGGGTACGGCGTGAACGAAGAGGAGCCCCGGGAAGGAATCCCGGGGCTGCGGTGTGGGTGGGTTCAGGCGCGGGCGCCCGGGTCGTGGCGGGTCAGGGAGGCCTTCACCTGGGCGGCGTACGGGCCCTGCCACCACGGGATCGTCTCGACCAGCACCGGCTTGATGCCGGAGGCCAGGACGAGGGCCCGGCCGGGCGGCATCGCGCCCAGGTCGGAGACCTTCAGGACGCGGTCGCGGCGTACCGACTCGTTCAGGGTGCGATGGCCCGACCAGCCGCCCGTCTCCGAGGCGCGGGACGTGGTGAACTCGCGCAGCTCGTACTCGCCGGCCAGCTCCGAGAGGTCGCCGAGGAAGCGGGTGTCCGAGACGCCGCCGCCGTACACGCGGACGTTCGCGGCCGACCAGAGCTTCTCCATGCCGCGCTCGCCCCACACCTCGATGCCCTGGGCCCAGGACTGGAGGATCGTCATCAGGATGATGCCGCGCGATCCGTAGTGCGAGTAGAGGTCGGGCAGGGCGCGCCAGCGGCAGACGTTCGCGGCCTCGTCGAGGACCCCCACCAGCGGGCGGGACAGCCGGCCGCCGCGCTGCGTGGTGGCGTACTCCTCGGCGGCCTCGACGACCGCCACGGTCAGAGCGGTCACCAGCGGGCCGGCGGAGTCAGTGCCCTCGCGGGAGAGCGAGTACAGGGTGGAGTCGGCGCGGACGAACTCGCGCGGGTCGAACTCCGGGCGGTCGTCCGTCGCGGAGAGCGGCGTCACCCACTTGTTGACCTCGGGGTTGATCAGGCAGGACGCCATCTGCTGGGCGACGCCGTAGATGCCGCTGCGCTGCTTGTCCGGGGCGGTGATGACGCCGGAGAGGGCGTCGGCCGGCATCAGGTGTCCGGCCCCGCGCAGGATGCGCTCGGGGGTGTCGTCCTTCGGGTTGGACAGCCAGGTGTAGATCTGGGTGATGGAGGCCTTGGCGGTGGCCGCCGCCAGCAGGAGGTTGGCGAGGAGGTCCTGTCCGGCGGGGTCGAAGAACGCGTCCGTGGAGGCGTCGGCGTCCCGCGAGCCCGACGCGAAGTGGTCGGCCAGCTTGCGGGCCTTGGCGACGTCGGTCACGTACGACAGCGGGTTCCACCACCAGGTGGGCGGCTCCTGCGCCACCTGCTGGGGGTCGAAGACCCAGACCTGGCCGCGGGCCTGGCGCGGGCCCCGGGTGGCGTCGACGATGTCGCGCTTGTTGGAGGTGACGAGTACGGAGCCCGGGGCGTCGAGGATCGCGGGGATGGCGCGCCGGGTCGTCTTGCCCGTACGGGGACCCCAGATGTCGACGTGCATGTCCTCGAAGGAGCCGAACAGGGGCTGGCGCCCGTGCAGCGAGCGGCCGATGAAGACGCCCGGGGAGCCGCTGTCCACACCGAGGCGTTCGGCGGTCGCGGCGGCACCCTTCATCGTGAGCTTGCCGAGCTCCTCGCCCTTGGCGAGGTGCTGGGCGGCGCCGTCGACGTCGGGCTTGTTGCGCAGGCGCTGGCGCAGCCGATAGGCGGCGGTCACGGCTCCGGCGAGCAGCAGGACCTCGGCGGCCGCGATGGCGTTCGCCGCTCCGTGCGGCCAGGAGTAGTCACCCATGACCAGGGAGACGGCGAACGAGAACGGGTTGCCCGGCGGCGCCGGGTGGTCGCCGAAGGACGAACCGAGGCGCGCGGCGAGCCACGCACCGCACAGAAGCGCCAGGAGGCCTCCGACGAGGCAGGCGATCTCGATCGTCCAGTCCTCGTCGGCGCGGGGCTTCTTCTGCTGGGGTGAGGCCATGGTCAGGACTTTCCTTCCGCTGGAGCGGATCTGGCACGGAAGAGGTATCCGTTCCGTTGCTGCTGAGGGGTCGTGCGGCGCGCCGGTTCCGGCCGGTGCGGTCCGCTACGCGTGTTCGCCGCCGCTCTCGACGGGGTTGGTGCCCGCCGGGATCGGCACCCGGTACACGCCGGTGATCTGACCCTGCACGTCCCAGGTGCTGAACTCGACGTTCTTGCCCACGCGCGGGGCGTGCAGGATCTTCTTGCCGGCCGGGTCCCACACGACCGCGACGTGCTCGGAACCGCTCGGGCCGGGCCGGAAGAAGATGAGGTCCCCGGGCTGCGCCTGACTCAGGTCGATCTTCGACGCGCGGAGGTTCTTCTCCTGGGTGTAGGTGACCGTACCGATGTCGATCTTTCCGCCGCTGGCCTGGTAGTACATCCACTGCGTGAAGCTGGAGCAGTCGAAGGAGACCGGGTTGTTGCCCTGGAGCCGGGGCGCGCCCCACACGTACGGGCGGCCGATGCCCCGCTGGGCCCAGCGGAGTGCGGACCGGACGACCGGGTCGTCGGCACCCGGCAGGACGCCGGTGACGCCCGCGCCGTCCGGGGGGACCGCGGTGCCCTTGCCGTCCTTGGCGCACGAGGCGTACGTGGCGTCCTTGGCCGTGTCGCCGCCGCCCCCGGGCACGGTGCCGTAGTCCGGGGTGGCCGAGACCTTGCCCTGCAGCCAGCCCTCCGGGTCGATCATGCCGGGGCCGTTGTCCTGGCCGGGGACGAAGGGGTTGTCGACACCGGGGACGCGGACCTCCCAGTGCAGGTGCGGGCCACTGGAGTTGCCCGTGCTGCCGACGGTGCCGATCTGGTCGCCGCGCTTGACGGAGGCGCCCTGGGACACCATCGCCTTGGTCTGGTGCGCGTACAGGGTGACGACGCCGCCCGCGTGCTCGATGTGGGTCTCGTTGCCGTACGAGCCGCCGCTGGTCACCTTGATGACCTTGCCGTCGGCGGGGGCGTAGATGGGGGTGCCGGAGGTCGCCCGCAGGTCGAGGCCGGTGTGGTAGCCGAGGCTCCAACTGGAACCGTTGGCGTGGTACTTGGTGCCGACGGTGTACGTGCCCTCCTTCAGCGGCCACTGCCAGTTCTTGCCGTCCTGGCTCGGCGGCGCGGCCGGCTTGATCATCGGGCGGGAGAAGGCGACGGTCTCGATCCGGGCGCCCGGGTCCGCGGACACCCGGCTGCCCGGGTCCGCGGCGGCGCGGGTGGTGGCCGCGGCGTCTCCCGGGTAGGGCGGGGTCGACCAGGAGCGGGGCGAGGCCGACGTGATGCTCAGGGCCTCGGTCGGCTGCGCGTCGTTGCCGACGGGGGCGGGGATGTCCGACTGCTGGCCCAGGGTGGGGAAGTTCGGGTTCTTCTCGACGGTCGCCTTCAGGTGGGCGTACCACCCCTCGATCAGGCTCTTCTCGCCGGTGAGGTTGCCGCGGTAGCGGGCCGCCTGGGTGAGGACCACACGGGGGTAGACGGTGTTGCTCTCCAGCGAGCCGGAGTAGCGCAGCAGGGCCTTCCAGGGCTGCGTCTCGGCCTTCAGGGCGTGGAGGAAGTTCGCGGCGGCGTAGGCCGCGTCGTCGATGTTGTAGAGGTCCTTCTTGCCGTCGCCGTTGCCGTCGTCGCCGTAGTCCTTCCAGGCGGGAGGGCCGAACTGCAGCAGGCCCATGTAGCCCGCGCTGTTCTTGCCCCCGGGGGCCGCGGACGGGTCCTGGCCGTACTTCGTCTCCTGGTACATCTGGCCGGCGATGAGAGTCCAGTCCAGCCCCTCGTAGCGGGCGGCGGCGCGCATCGCCGCGAGGATCATCCGCGGGGGTATCTCGTTGCGGGCCGTCTCACTGGGCAGGTAGATCGTGCCCGCGGGCATGATCGGGTTGGTGGCCGCCTGGTCACCGGTGTTGCCGTGGCCCGCGTTCTCGGCGTAGTTGCCGCAGGCCGCCTGCGCGGCGCCGCTGCCGAGACCACCGACGAGCGCGCCGATCAGCACCAGGGCGATGAGCCCGGCGCCGCCGATCGGCAGCAGTCCGCCGAGGCCGGCGAGCAGCAGCATCTTGCCGTTGTTCTTCTTCTTGCCGCCGCCCCCGCCCTGGCCGCCGGCCATCTGGGCGGCCATCTTGGCCGTCTTGGCGACCTTGGCGGCCTTCGACGCGGCCGCGAGTACGGCAGGAGCCACCATCGGGTATCAGTTCCCTGCCTTCTCGTCCGCGCCCACGTTGCCCAGGCCTTGCAGGTCGAAGCCCGACACCTTCCACGAGCCGGCGTCCTTACGGGCGCTGACCAGCCAGGAGTTGGTCTCCGTGAGGGTCTGCTTGCCGTTCTCGGAGCGCACGGAGGTCAGCGAGACCACGCTGGAGACCAGGCTGCCGCCGCCGTTGACCAGGTCCTGGGCGATCATGCCGTCGCGCACCACGCTCGCCTTGCCGGTGGAGGAGCAGCGGGCGACCTGGCAGGTGTCCCAGGCCTTGCCCGTGGGGAGGGCGGTGAGGCCCTTCATCCGCTCGTCCGAGACCGTGAGGTCGAGCAGGGGCTTGGACCAGGCGGCGCTCTGGTCGGTGTACGTGTACGTGCTCAGGCCGGCCATGTAGGCGGCCATCGCCCGGTGGGCTTCGGCCAGTTCCGCCGGCTGGACGATGGGCGGCACGGAGTCGGCGCCGTTCGCGCCGGCCTGCTGGCCCGCACCACCGTTCGCGCCGTCGGCCGCGGAGGCGCCCTTGCCCTGAGCGGAGGCCGAGGGTGCCTTGCCGGCCGCGGAGGCGTCCGCGTCGTCCTCGCCGTCGAAGACGAGGAGGACGACCAGGGAGGCGATCAGCAG
The DNA here is from genome assembly GCF_042742535.1 of Streptomyces sp. NPDC058880. NCBI lineage: Bacteria > Bacillati > Actinomycetota > Actinomycetes > Kitasatosporales > Streptomycetaceae > Streptomyces > Streptomyces sp. NPDC058880. The sequence continues at coordinate 69,580 of NZ_JBHYMC010000002.1, read as the reverse complement.
AACTCCCAGTACCGCCAGGGCAAGTGCCGCGCTTCGCTTGTTCTCGGCAGGTGACTCCACCGTCCCGGGCCTCCCTCAGTCAGGTCGCCCGGACACGGTAGGGGGAGGGACGACGGAAGACGCAGGCCTTTTCCCCGCGAGGAAAACCGAGGAAAGAGCGAGGAAAGGCCGGGCCCCGTCAGGGGATCGCACGTGCGAAGCCAGTGCAAAGAATGCGTGAAGGTGGGGCGGGAACCCTCACGGCTTCTGCCCGTCCGGGGCCTCGGTGCTCCGGAGGTACGGTCGAGCACGCCACGTGGAGACGCCGACGCCGACGAAGGGGACGAGGATGCTGACCGAGGAGACCGGCCGGACACCGCAGGACATGGCCGCCGAACTGGCGAACATGAAGGCCGTGGACGACTGGCCGTCGGTGTGGTCGGGGTCGCCGCAGGGCGGATCCACGGAATTCGCCGAGTGGTGTGACCGCAATGGCTGGGACCCTTTGACCTTCGACCGGCAGCTGCGGGTGAGGACAACGGGCGGGGGCAGGTGGACGTTCTTCGACCGGGCAGGCATGGGGGGGCCGCTGATTGCGCTGGAGCACTACGCGTACCAGTTGAAGGCCGAGACCGCTGCGGAGAACGGTGAGGTGTTCTCGGCCGTCGAAGCGAGCTGGCCCTCCTTCCTCCAGGTGGCGCAGGGCGTGCTGGGCTTGCCCACCTGGACGGGATCCTGGGACGCCTCGGACTTCCCGGAACCGCCGCGCCACTGGTACTGGAACGGCCGTGACGAGCGGATGCTGAACCGCGAGCCCTATCGCTTCGCCTACTGGGCGCCGGCGGGTGCGGTGCCGGGAGAGCCGTACTTCGTGCTGTCCCAGACGGTCAGTTTCCCCACCTGGACCGCGGACACGCCGGGTGGCACGGCAGTCTCGCTCGAGGTCTTTCCGCCAGCCGAGTTCACTGCGAGGGCTCGGTGACGGAGTTCCTTCGCCCGACACAAGCAGAGATCGACCGCGCCATGGAGCTGGAGGAGGCGTACTACGAGCACCGCCCCCTCGCCCCGGACAAGGTCGCGCAGGCCGTCGACCGTCTGTACCGGGACTGGCAGGCGGCGGACGGCAAGGACATGTTCCCCGACGTGCTCGCCTACAGCACCCACGTCGCACTGACGGAGTCGCCCACCGCAGCGGACCGGGGAGAGGTGCGTGCGCTCTGGTCCTGGCGTTCCCAGCCGGAGGGAGCGCCGCGCGAGGTGGGGCACAACCGCTTCCTCGCCCAGGCGTGCGGTGAGAGCCGGGGCTACCAGGTGCTGGAGGACTCGCCAGTGGGTCGCAAGCTCGAGTCGTACGAGCTGTGGGACCGGAACGTACAGCAGGCCTTGGTCAGACGGTTCAACTTGACGGAGCAGGCCGTCCAGGACGCTCCGGCCGGGATCTGGGAGGCCGCCTCGGGGCAGTACGCCAAAGCGGCCGAGGGACAGGTCGCCGTCTTCGCGGCCGAGATCGGCGCCGGGTCCATCCTGGGGGAGACGGAGATGCCGAAGGTTGTCGGGCCCGAGGGCGTGGGGAAGGACGCGGTGGGATTCCCCATCGAGTTCCCGCGTCAGGCGCACCTTCCGGCAGAGATGTACGACCTGATGGCGGACCCGGCCGTCCGCTGTGACCTCCGCATGGAGGACTACGCCGTGAAGGGTACGACCCCCTTACTCTTCGCGGCCAGGCTCGCTGCGATCGAGGTGCCGGAGCGCCAGCGGGAGGCGCGTGCCGCGGCCGTCGCCCGGCTTTCGTCGGCGGCCAGTTACGCGGAGCTGGCAGAGGAAGGGACGGCCCGCGAGGAGTCCGACACGGCGGTCGGGGAACCGGAGGCCGGGCGGACGGTGGCGGAGCCGAACGGAGCCCAGAGGCCCGAAGCCAGTGTGCCCACCCCGGCCAACGGCTTCCTCCCCGGCGTGAGCATCCCCCGCGCCATCAAGGTGCCGGCCCCCCCCGAGCGGTGAGCGCGAGCACGCACGGTGTGATCAACCCCGTGATCGAGGCCGCCCCCAAGTCCGCCGGGATGGAACACTGACCGGCGACGCACCCGAGGAAGAGACCCCATGAGCACGACGCCTGCAGAACGGCCGGACAGTGGCGGGGAAGTTCCCCTCCACTTCCCCGACGTCTTCGCCTTCGTTTCCGAGTACCTCGCCCCGATGGTCCGCCGGCGGCTGAACGGATCCTCCGCCACCTGGTGTCCCCGCTGGTGGGAGCACCCCGAGGCGGGTGCCCGGCTCTCCGGGCTCTGGCTCGCCTGGGAGCACCTCCGGCACGACACCGCCCTCGGCATGTCGACCTGGTGGCTGCACCATGCCGACCCGCACCTGCGCGTGCTCATGGACACGGACCTGGGTCCGTTCGCGGCGTGTTCGCCCAAGGTCGGCGGGCATACGGCCTATCCGTTCGACCCGCTCCCGCTGGAGGAGTACGAGCCGGAGGCGTAGGCCGGTCCCGCCGAACGGCCGTGGTGGCGCCGCCCGGTGCGACCGGTCAGTGCTCGACGCCGGCGGGCTTCGGGGCGAGCTGCGGGGCCGGCGGCACATGCGCCCCCGCCCCGTGGCCGGTGGGGACGCCGCGGGCCGCGGGGACGATGCTGTGCCCCACGTTCATCCCGGGCAGGAAGGAGTCGGTCAGGGCGGCCTTCGGGCCGGGCTCGGGGGTCTCCTGCACCAGGTCCGGGTAGGCGGCGGCCTGGGACAGCCGTTCCACGATCGCCGCGCGGGCTTCCTTCTGGTCCTCGGGGACGTCGATGGCCTCCAGCTTGGCGGCGAAGTCCCGCGGGGACGCGTCGGGGTGGTAGTCCTCCATGACCAGCTGGCACCTGACGGGGTCGTTGGTGATGAAGGCGTCGATGTCCGCCGGCAGGTGCTCGTGTCGGGGCAGCGGCGTGGCGAACTTGATGCCGTCCTTGCCCACTGCCGCGTTCCGCAGGAGCTCCGGGACCTCGGTCTTGCCGAGCACCGAACCCTTGGTGATATCGGCCGCGAAGGCGACCACCGTGCCCGTCGTCGCCTCGGCGTATCGCTCCGAGAGGCGGTCCCACGCCGTGCCGTGAACGGCGTCCAGGTCCTCCGGTTCGAAGTCGAAGTGCTGGGCGAGTGAGTCCACCACCTTCACGTTGCTTAGGCAGTACGCATTGAGCAGGTGGCCGGCCGGGGTGTCCTCCAGTACCTGGAGACCACGTGATTCCCCGCACGCCCGGGCCAGGAAGCGGTTGGGCACCGGTTCGTCCACACCGTCCAGCTGCGACACGTACGACCAGAACGCGCGGTCTGGACCCCGCCCTTCATTGGTGACGGACTCGGTCTCCGCCAGATTCGCGATGTACGCCAGGAGACCCGGTCCCTTCTCACCCGCGGGGACCGTGGCCAGGTAGTCCTGGTGGATCCGGAGCGCCAGCCGGTTGCCATCCTCCATTTCGGTGGGCTCCGCGTCGGCCTGCGCCTGCGCGAGGACGAAGGCCCGGGCTATTTCTTCCGGGGTGGGTGGGGCATCGGGTCTCACCTGAGCCTCCGCGAGCCTTCAGGGGCGTGGACGGTCAGCCGGATACGGGAGCCGCCGGGGGTGTCGGCGGTCCACGCCGCGAACGACACGGACTGCACGAGCACGATCACCGCCTGGCCGGGGTGCTCGCCCGTCGGCTCCCAGAAGGCCATCCGGTAGGGGGTGCGGGTCTCGAGGCGGTAGTCGCGGCTCTCCCAGAGCCCCTTCTCCGGCGGCTCCGGGAAGTCCGGCGCGTCCCAGGGGCCGTTCCACGCCGCGGGCCCCAGTACGCTTTCGGCCGCCCGGAGGAAGGCGGGCCACTCGTCCGCGGCCCCGGCCAGCAGGGCGGGGTTCTCGGACGGTTCGTCCGCCCCGAGCCGCCACGCCCAGTGGGTCAGGCGGAAGACGGGGGTCCAGTTGCCGTTCGACTCGAAGGTCCACCTGCCGCCGGAGCGGCTGTGCACGACGAGGTTGCGCTCCACGTTCTGCGGTTCCCAGGCGTAGCGTTCGCACCACCTGCGGAACTCCGGGGAGCCGCCCTGCGGTGGTCCCGCCCAGACCGAGGCCCAGTCAATCCCGCGCAGGCCCGCCAGTTCGGCGGCCAGGTCCTGGGCCGTGCGGCCCGATGTTTCCTTCAGCATTGTGCAGGCTCCTCGCTCGGTGTCCGTGGGGCATCGTGACATGCGGTCAGGACAGGACGATCCCGAGGACCAGCAGGCCGATCACCGCCGCACCCATGATGAAGCGGACCGAGGTGTCGCCGCGTTCCCACAGGTCGTGGACCACGGCCCAGCCCGTCATACGGGCGGCGCGGCCGTCGTGCAGGCTCGTGCTCGGAGCCTCCTCCACCGCGCCGTCGGGCTCGCCCTCGGGGGTGTCGGCGGGCGCCGTCGTGCCCGCGGTGCCCTGCTGGGCCTGGGCCACCAGCACCAGGCCCTCCAGCAGTTCGGGCATCGTGTGCGGGGTCAGGGGGTAGGAGACGGTGCCCTGCGGGGTGCTCAGGCAGAGCTTCGACTGCCAGGGGTTGCCGGGTTCGTAGCCGGCGATCCAGGCGTGCTGCGCCTCGGTCGCGGGGCCGGGCGCCAGGTCCGCGGGCGCCTCGGGGAGGGCGTACTGCTCGCTCAACTCTCGTCCTTCGCAGGGTCGGGGACGGATCGGTGGCGCCCGCTGCCCGGACGCGACCGCTCATTGTGCCGAGTGCCGGACGGCCCGCCCCCTTCCGTCCGCCCGGGAGTCCCGTTCGGGAATTCCTCGTGCTTTCCCCGTCTTTCCTCACTCTTTCCCCGCGGGGAAAAGGGGGGAGGCGTTGTCGTCTTCATTTGCCACACTGCCGTTCCGCACCTGGCCTCAGCAGGAGGCCCGCCAACCGGTCGGCCGGCGGAGGGGCTCACACGCGGGGGAGAGGCGGACTCGATGACGGACCACAACAGCTCTGCTGGCGGGGTCGACGGAGACCGGACTTCCGGGGAGCAGGGCCGGTCCGCAGCCGGATGGCCCACCGGAGCCCAGCCGCAGCCGCAGTCCCCCCGGGCCGCCGCCCCCTACGGTTACGCCGACAACCCGCCCGCGCCGCCCCAGCAGTCCTCGGACGCCGTGCGCGCGCAGGTGGCCGCGGCCTGGGTGCGCACGGCGCGGCCGGGCCCCGTGCCGCCGGGCGAGGCGGCCGTGCCGGTCCTGCCGCCGCAGGTGAGTCAGCCGTCGGCCGCGTCGAAGAGGGACCGGCGCAAGGCCTCCCAGGAGGCGAAGCGGGCCGAGCGCAAGGCCGCGTACGAGCAGAAGAAGGCCGAGCGGGAAGGCCGCAAGAAGGGCGGCGGACGTGCGGCCGCCGCGCCCGCGCAGGCTGCCGCCGCTTCCGTGGGAGGCGACGCCCGGCCCGCCGACTCCTCCGTGCCGACCGCCGCCGCTGGTCCCGCCGCTGGTCTCGCCGCCGGTTCGGCGGCATCCTCCCGGAGCCGGGCCCGCGCCGTCGGCGGGGCCGGGTTCGAGGTGCCGCGACCCGGCGGGCGGCTGCCCGCACAGGGACGGCGTACGCACGTCGCGGTACGCGCCGCCCTGCTGATCACGACGTGTGCCTTCGCGCTGGGCTCGTGCGGTGTCGCGGGCCTGGTCATCGGCAAGTCGTCGGTCGCGGTGGCCGACGCAGACCTCAGCGCGAAGGACGTGGAGCGCTACCGGCTCTCCGAGTTCCCGATCGCCGCCGCCGCGACGTTCGCGGAGGAGTATGTGACGCTCTGCATGACGTACTCGCCGCAGAACGCCGACAAGCGCCGCGACGCCCTGACCCGCTACGCCTCCTCGGGTGTGGACCGCGACTGCGGCATGACCGGCCAGGGCACCCAGAGCGTCCGCCACGCCAAGTGGGACGGCACGGTCGAGGAGCTTCCCGAGTTCGGGGCGAACGGCCGCTACCTGGGGATCCAGGTCAAGCTGTCGACCGGCCGCCTCACCACGCTGTCCGTGCCGGTGTACGTGAAGGACCCGGCGACGGGGTCGGGGCTGCGCATCGCGGGCAACGTCGGCGAGATGCCGCTCGCTTCGCGCGGCAGCGCGCCCGCTGTCAAGCAGGACGGCGAGGTCGTCGACCAGGAGCTCTCCAACCAACTCAAGGCGCAGGTGCTGCCCGGCTTCTTCAAGGCCTGGGGCGCCTCGGACGCCACCGGACTCACCCGCTTCACGACCCCCGACGCGAGCCAGTCGGCGACCACGGGCCTGGCCGGGGCGCTGGCCGCGCCCGAAGTGCAGGAGGTCGTCGCGCTGGCCCCCGAGGGCAGCGAACCCAACGCGACGATCACCTACGGGCAGGGCCAGGCGGTGCAGGCACGGGTGACGGTCGTCTGGGGCGGCGCCGCCGCCGCGGCTCCCGCGAAGGGCACCCCGCCCCCGACCACCAGCGTGAAGCGCTCCTACCGGCTGACGCTCGTGAACACCGCCCAGGGCTGGTTCATCAAGGACGTCCGCGGCGGGGTCCTCGACCCGACGGGCGGCAGGGCGGACGCCGGGACGACGGCTTCCGAGGCGCCCGTCCCGGAGGAGAACCCGCCGGCCGGCGGTGAGCCCGCTCCGGGCACCTCGCCCACGCCGAAGGCGCCCTGACCGCGCCCCCCACAGACGCACCTCCCACACCCCTCCCCCGCACTTCAGCGAAAGGAACACGCCATGAACCTGGCGGCCACCACCCTCAACGGCATGTTCGGCGAGATCCAGAAGATCCTCACGGGCATCGGCACCACCGTGGCGATCTGCGCCCTGCTGATCCTCGGCATCCGGATGCTGCTCTCCATGAAGCGCGGGGACGGCATGCGCGAGGCCTTCCAGGGCTTCGGCATGATCGCGCTCGCCGCCCTGATCATCGGTGGCGCGACCGGTCTCGCGGGCCTGCTCATCGACCTCGGCAGCCAGATCGGCGGCGGCGGCGCCAAGGGCTGATCCCGGGAGCGGCCGGTGCATCCGCCCGGCCCGCCCGTGACCCGCGGCCCGCAACCACGTCAGAGAGGGGGACCGGCTGATGGCGCAGGACATGCAGGACGCACCCGAGCCGATGGTCGCCTACGACCACACGGACCTGCTCAACCGTCCCAAGCGCATCTGGAACTGGGGCAACATCCCGCTTCCGGGCCTGCTGCTGCCCGCCCTCGGCGCGGCCTTCGGCTTCGGCCTCCTGTGGCTGGTGACGCTGCTCTCGCTCTCCGCCTTCCTGCCCTTCCTGGGCCTCTCGGTGGTGACGTCGGTCCTCTACATCGGACCGCCGGTCGGCGTCTATTTCGTGTGGGGCCGGCCGCTGCCCTCCGCGCTCACGCTCAGCCAGCAGGTGGTGGTCTGGGCCGACTACTGGTTCCAGCCCAAGCGGCTCCAAGGCCTGGCCGCCGACCGGGAGCCGGCGGAGCTTCGCTGGCAGGTGATCCTCTGGCAGCCCGGTTCGCCGCGCTGGCAGCGCCAGTACGAAGAAGCCCTGGCCGCGGCGGCGCAGCACGGTTCCTCGTTCGCGGCGGTGGACCGCTCCGAGCAGCCGTACCCGCGCCTTCCCGAAACCGCACACTCCGAGACCGCAGGATGAATCCCTCATGATCATGATGATCCTTCTGGGCGGGGCGGTCGCCTTCTTCGTGATCGCGATGATCATCGCCTCCGCCGGCTCCAAGAAGAACAAGGAAGGCCAGGCCTCCGGCGGCGGTACGCAGCACCAGAGCGGCTCCCGGAACCGCTCGGGCCAGTCCGCGCGCCGTGAGGACCTGCGGCTGCCCTACCGCTACGCCGACGACATGATCTTCGTCCACGGAGAATCGGTCTGGACCGGGCTCGTGCTCCCCACGGCCATCGACGAGTACCTCAACGCCGGCGAGCTCCAGGCCATGGCCGAGGGCCCGGCCCGCGGTCTGCTCAACCTCGCCCGCGGCGACCGCAACGTCGAGTGCCACTACCGCAAGGTCTACCGCCCGATCACGGCGGTGGAGTGGGCCGACCGGCTCAACACGGTGGCCTGGGACCCGACCGAGAACTACAAGGCGTACAACCTGCGCAAGGCCGAGTACCAGGAGCGCATCGGGGCGACCCGCGAACGCAACATCCTGCTGGTCAAGCTGGGCTCGCTGAAGCGCGGTGCGAACGGCACCGGGGTCCTTCCCGGCGGTGACGACCCCGTCGAGGAGCCGGGGCTGACGGCGGCCGTGCGCGGCACTGCCGATCAGGTCGCGGCCGCGGCCACCGGCGTCCACGACGAGTACCTGTCGCCGGGCCTGCTGGCCCAGTGGACCCAGGTCGCGCGGGAGGTCCACGAGAGCCTGGAGGGCCTGAGCGGGGTCCCGCTGACTCGCGAGGAACTGGTCTGGCTGATTCGCAAGCCGCTCCACGGTGACCTGGCCGTCCCGCCGGAGCCCGTGCTCGGCTCCCGCTCCTGGGGACCCGACCAGTTCGACCTGGTCGTCGACTTCTCCGGCGAGAACCACAAGACGCACATCGTGCTGCACCAGTACGACGAGTTCACCGGCGAGCAGCACACCAGCTACACGACGACCCTGGTTGCCGCGAGCTGGCCCACGGAGACCCGCTTCCGGCAGTCCACCGCCTGGGCGCGCTACGCGTCGCAGCACGTGGACTTCCCGGTCGAGATCGACATGCGTTTCACGCTGATCCCGTACCTGAAGTTCAAGGACCGGGCGAAGAAGATCAGCGGCAACCTCGTCGACGAGATGAACGACATGGCCAACTCCGGCCGGTCGCCCGGCACCCAGCTCGCGCAGCAGGTCACGCGTGCCCAGCACCTCGTCGACGACGTCGAGGAGCACAAGATGCCGGGCATGGAGGCGCAGATCCGCTTCACCATCTCCGCGCCCGACCTCGGCGAGCTGGAGCGCCGCCGCCGCATCCTGGAGATGCAGTTCAAGCAGGACCTCAAGGTCACCCTGCTGCGGCCGACCCGCCAGCAGTGGCGCCTCCTGCAGTCCCAGCTCCCGGGCGACGCCCCCAAGCTGCCGATCGCCCCGTACCTGCGGCTGCAGGAGGTCGAGCAGCTCGGCGCCGGGCTGCCCACCGCGGGCACCGAGCTCGGCGACAACCCCGAGCAGCGTTCGGGCAAGCAGCTCGGCTGGGTCGGCAACCTCGTCGGCTGGGCGGGCAAGATGCCCGTCCACTACTCCCTGCACGTCGGCCCGGCCCGCAACGACGGCGGTGGCCTGGCCATCGTCGGCGCGTCCGGCGGCGGCAAGTCCTCGCTCGCGCTGCAGAAGTTCTATGAGGAGTCGGAGTCGGGCGTGCGCTGCCTGGTCATCGACCCCAAGACCGACTTCGCGCAGCTCTGCTACTACCTGGCCTTCGGTGCGCAGGTCAACGACCCGGCCTTCGCCTACGACGCCGAGGCGGGCCTCCTCGCGACCGAGGGCAGCCGCTTCCAGCCGGTCAATCCGGAGTTCTGGGCGGAGACCGAGGTCGTCGACCTCCTCAAGGGTCAGGCCGGCGTGCTCGACCCGTGGGTGGTCGCCCGCGACGTGCCCTCGGGCCGTCTGCTCGCGGAGTCGATGCTGCGGGGCTTCCTCGGCGACGAGGACTACCAGCGCGTCCGCCTGCCCGTCATCGAGGCCATGGCCACCGTCGTCGGCTGGTACAACTCCGCCATCCGGCAGGCCACCGAGCAGGGCCTGACGGCGCGGGAGGCCGAGGAGAGGGTGCCGCGGCCGACGCTGTGGCAGGTCGTCGACGAGGTCGTGAACGCCTACGACCAGGCGGTGTCCAGCGGTGACCGCGAGGCCGTCAAGGACCTCAAGCTCGCCCAGATGCTCCTCACCGAGCTGCGGACCCTGCCGTACGCGCGCCTGGCCTTCGCCGAGAGCCCGAAGACCCTGTCCGCGATGCGCAAGCGCCGCACGGTGATCACCCTGCGCGGCTTCCAGTCCCCGTCCTCCTCGGACCCGCGCAACTGGAACCCCGCCGAGCGGCTGGCCGCCACGGCGCTGATGGCGGTCGTGGAACTGGGCAGCCAGATGCTCGACGTGGGCTACGAGAAGAACCCGGTGACGGGGGAGATCGGCCTGCGGCCCAAGGCCCTGTTCGTCGACGAGGCGTACGTGGTCACCGCGACGGAGAGCGGCCGCGACCTGATGCGACGCGCGCTCAAGCAGGGCCGCTCCTACCTGGCGGTCACCGTGCTGATCACGCAGCAGGCCATCGACCTCGTCCAGATCGAGGACTCCGAGGCGCGCAGTGGTGGCGCCAACCAGATCCACACGGTCTTCGCGTTCAAGCAGAAGTCGGCGCAGGAGGCCTCGATGGTGGCCCCGCTGCTGGGCCGGCCCGACAACGACGCGAAGGTGATCTCGGCCCTGCAGGAGCTCCGTACCGGTGTCTGCCTGCAGCGCGACGTCGACAAGCGGGTCGGCACGGTCGCGGTGGACCTGGTCTTCAAGGAGATCCTCGCCGCCACCGACACCAACGGCACGACCCGTCCCGCCCGGCAGGCGATCGACCCGCCGCTCAGCGTGTGGGACTGGACCTTCATGCAGGAGGCCGGCCAGGCGGCGGAGGCGGCGCGGGAGACCGCCCCGGCGTGACCGTGCCGCCCCGTCCAGAACATTGCGAAATCCGTACCGAAGGAGACACCACCATGCGTCAGACCAGGACCCTCGCCGCAGCAGCGGCACTGGTCGCCCTCACCGCCCTGGCGGGCTGCGGAGGGGACCCGGCGGACGAACTCGGCTTGCCCGCGGCCGGTGACATCGCCTCCATCCAGAAGTTGATCAACCAGCATGCCGTGTGCGACAACCTGCGGCCCGACGACGAGGGCAAGGACCGCTGGGAGGCCTTCGCCCAGGATCCTGCCTGGGCGATCAAGGAGCGCGCCCTGTGCGACGACGCCTCGAACCGCCGGATCACGTTGCTGTCGATCTCCGACATGTCCAAGTTCCAGGCCGCCAACCGCAAGGCGTCGGAGGGGGGCAAGAACCACGACGTGCTGCTCGGCAAGGACTTCGCACTCGTGCCGGAGGGCAATCGGACCACTGAGGCGCTGTTGAAGGCCAAGCTGCTCGTCCTGACCTGCTCCGGCGCGTACGAGATCCCGAGCGGCTTCAAGCAGCACAAGGGAATGGCCGACGGCTGCCTCCTCACGGACTACAGCCGCTCGTAGTCACCGACTCCACAGTCCCCCGTCGCGCAACTCCCGAAGGAAGCTGATGTCCTTGCGCCGTAGCGCCAAGACACGTGGGTCCATCCCGGAATCCCCGTCTCCAGCCAGCTGGATGCGGCGCGTCGGACGTGCCGTCCGGGTCGGGGCCTTCCTCGTCCTCGCGCTGCTCGCACTGTCGCTCGCCACGCCCAACACGGCACAGGCAATCGACTTCGCCTGCGACTTCACCGGGGACGACAGCTACATCCATGACAGCCCGGGCGCGAGTGGCGAATCGATCATGCCGGCCGTCAACCAGTGGGAGGACAAGGCGAAGCGCGCCAAGAACCTCAACGACACCACGGGTATGGTCACCGGAGCGGTCAGGATGCCCGAGGCTCCCCAGAGATACACCTTCTACGAGCTCAACGCCATGCGCGGCCTGAACTGGACGATGACCCACCGGGGCAGGGGCAACGCCTCGCAGGTCAACGACACGGCTGGCGGCGGCGCCGACAAGTGCTCGGTCATGGACTTGGTCAACAACGGCCTGGCCAACATGGTCTTCAACGGGACCAAGATCCTGACCCGTACGTCCATCTCGATCAAGGAGTTGGCCTCGAACCCGAGCCCGCTCAGTGGTCTGTACGAGGGTCGCGACAACGTGGTGACGACCCTGAAGGACAACGTCTTCATTCCCGCCGTGCCGGTCATGATCGCACTCACCGGCCTCTGGGTCTTCACCAAGTGGCGCAGGGGTGAGATGCGTGAAGCATGGTCGGGCGTCGGTTGGGCTTCGCTGACGACGGTCGCTGTGGTCGTCATGCTGACCGGCGGCAATTACCACAAGGTCATCACCGAGGCGGACGCGGGGATCGGCAACTTCAACTCGATGCTCACCGAGGCAGTGCTCGCGGGCACGGCGGGGCAGATGCAATCCCCTTGCGACCTCGACCCGAGCGTGACGGACAACCGCGGTCTGCGCATCTCCAGCTGCGCCATGTACGACACGCTGGCATTCCGTCCGTGGGCCCTGGGGCAGTTCGGCGAGCACGGCACGAACTGCATCTTCAAGAATGACGCCGGCAAGATCGACAACGGCGCGTGCCTGCCGAAGAGCACCAGTACCACCTGCAACTACGGCAAGGGCGCACGGTGCGAGGACCTCCGGGTCCGGCAGGCGGTGTCGCAGTCGACGACCAATATCGACGCGTTTCCTCCACCGGACAGCAGCCCGGTGAACAAGGAGGAGGACGAATGGGTCCCGATCCGCATGGACATCGCGGGCGGTGACGGGCAGGGCTATCCCGGCAAGGCCCCGGACAAGCACATTTATCCGGTCGCCTTCAACGACTGGGCGGGGAAGAACGCCGGAGCGCGTGTCGGGCTCGCCTTCTATTCACTGATGGCGGCTCTGATCGTCGGCCTCATGGTGATCGTCCTCAGTGCGCTCACCCTGCTGTGGCACGCCGTGACCCTGATCATGATCATCCTGCTTCCGTTGGTCGCCACACTCGGCATTCACCCGTCCCAGCAGAAACTGCTGAAGGGATGGATGGAGACGTTCATCCACAGCTTCGTATTGCGGGCCGGATTCGGCGTCATCCTCAGCGTTCTGCTGGTGCTGTACCAGATGATCCTGCCGGCCAAGATCTCCCTCGGCATGCAGCTGCTGATGCTCCTGCTCGTCACGATCGCCGTCGTGATGATGCTGAAGAAGCTGCTCTCGGGCAGCTACAGCCCGAAGATCGCAGGCGCGGAGGACGCACTCGGTGCGGGCGACATGGCGAACTCGCTGACCAGCAAGCTAGGCGCTCAGAGCCAGCGCCTCGCAGGCAATGCTGCCGCGGGTGCGGGCCGGGTGGCGGGCCGGGTGACTGGTCGGGCCGCCGGGAACGTCGGCCGGGGCATGGACAAGGCCGTGCTCGGCGGGAAGCTCCAGAAGGGCGGCTGGATCGCTCCGAGCAGCACCAAGCGGAACCAGCGCAAGAGCACACAGATGGCTGCCGCGCTCCAGAAGCAGAACTACGACCAGATGAAGCAGAGGCAGGAGCGGGAGACGGAGGAGCAGACCGCCACCGAGCCGCAGCCGCGACGCCGCAGCGGCCGGGTCAGCGCCTCCCAAGCGCCCGCGCCGCAGCAGGGGCCGCCTCCCGCGCCCCAGCCGGCTCCCGCTTCGGCTCCCGCCCCCGCGCCCCAGCAGGCCCCGGCGCCGCAGCAGGCGGCCCGACCGGCCGGCCGGGTCAGCATCGTCGACGGTCCGGTGGCCCGGCCGCCGGCGCCGCGCCCGCCGCAGGCACCCACTCCGCCCGCCCAGCCGCAGCAACAGCCCCAGCCGTACCAGCCCCCGCCGCCGCGAGACGGCAGCGGCGGCCGGGTATCCCACTAGGAAGCCCTGAACCATGGCCAGTGTCATCACCGACCACCCGCCGCAGCAGCTCGCCGCCGAGCTGGCCGGGCTGCTGCGCGTGGACTGGCGCGCCGTATGGGCGGGCCTGCCGGAGGACGAGGCCCTGCTCGCCGAGTGGTGCGCGGGTTTCGGCTGGACGCCGCTGTGGCCCCAGGCGGGCCTGTGGGTGCGCACGCCGGGCGGCGGCCGCCTGCACCTGGCGTCCTCCGGCGGCTCCGGCCGGCCGGTGACCCGCGCGTCGTACACGGCCTGGCGGGTCCGGGCGGACGCGCGAGCCGACGACGCGAGCATCATGGAGGTCGCCCTCGACCGGTACGGGGCGTACCTCGCGCAGCTGACCGCCGCGTTGGGCGCGCCCGGCTGGGCAGGCGCCTGGGACAGTCCCGACTTCCCGGAGCCGCCTGCGCCGGGCCGCTGGGGCGACGCGGCGGACCGGCTGGAGCGCAAGGCTCCGTACCGGCTCGCGCAGTGGCGCTGGGCGAACCCGCTCGCGCCGGTGATCGTCCTCGACCTGTACTGCCGGACGGGCCGGGGGCCGGGGGGTGGGACGATCACTCTTGCCTTCCACGGTCCTGCCGACCCCGATCCGGTCGGTGGACCCGGATGGCTGCTGTGACGTACGAGACGCGAGAGAGAGCAAGCGACGTGGGTACCCCTGTCGAACCACCGGTGGACCGGACGCCGCAGGAGCTGGCCACGGAGCTGCGCGGGCTGGCGGGCGTGGACTGGGAGACCGTCTGGAACGGCCCTCCGCTGCCGGGCAAGGGCCTGGACATGTGGTGTGCGCAGTTCGGGTGGACGCCGACCCAGTTCGAGTACGTCCTGAACGTGCGCACCGATACCGGCGGTGAGCTGGTGCTGAATGCAACGGGCGGGAGCTGGGCGCCGGTGAGGAGCGTTTCCCACGGGGTCTGGGGTGCCGTGTCGGTCAACGGCCCGGAACACAACGCGGAAGTGCTGGCCGAGGCCGACCGGGCGTGGCCCCTCTACCGCGATGCCGTTTCCTCGGTGCTGGGCGAGCCGGCCTGGGAGGGGGCCTGGGACTCCGACTCCTTCCCGCAGGAGCTTGGTGAATACGCGATTCCCCAGCAGCGGGACCGGATCGAGGACAAGGACCCGTACCACATGGCCTACTGGGCGCTTGCCGGGTCGGCGGAGACGCTGGTCAGTCTGCGCATCACGCCTGGCCTGGGCACGGCCGACGGGTCGAGCATCGGAGTCGTCAACATGGACCTCGACGTGTATCCGCGTCCGGTCCCCGGCCGTGACCCCCGCAGCCGGACCCAAGGCCGGTCCGATCCTTGACACCCGTCCCCAGGCCGCAGGTATGGACGGTCTGGCATGACCCCTCGCCCTTGCCGCGACTCCCCGTCGCTCAAGCTGCGCCTCGTGCTGACCCCGGCCCTTGCGGGCCTGATGTCGAGGGGCCGGAGCGGGGCGTGGAACGGAAGATGGAACGATCACCCCGGCCTTCCGGGGCCGGCTGAACACGATCCGGTCCGCGGCCGGAGCGGTTGGTGTTGCGTGCACACGTGAGAGAGAGACAGGAACATGGGTACCCCCTTCGAACGCCCGGTGGACCGGACGCCGCAGGAGCTGGCCACGGAGCTGCGCGGGCTGGCGGGCGTGGACTGGGAGACCGTCTGGAACGGGCCTCCGCTGCCGGGCAAGGGCCTGGACATGTGGTGTGCGCAGTTCGGGTGGACGCCGACCCAGTTCGAGTACGTCCTGAACGTGCGCACCGATACCGGCGGTGAGCTGGTGCTGAATGCAACGGGCGGCGGCTGGGCACCCGTGACGTCGGTTTCCCACTGGGTATGGGGTGGTTCGGCCGTCGGTGGTCCCTCGGGAAATCCTCGGCTTCTCGCCGAGGCCGATGAGGTCTGGCCTCGCTATCGCGACGCAGCATCGTCGGTTCTGGGTGAGCCGGCCTGGGACGGAGGGTGGGACTCGGCCGACTTTCCCGACGAACTCGGCAAGTACGTCGTGCCGAAGCCGGAGACGCGACTGGCCCAAAAGCGTCCCTACCGCATCGCCTACTGGGAGCTGCCGGCGTCTGAGGGCACGCTCGTCAGCCTGTCCCTCACTCCCGCGATGGGTACCGCCGACGGATCCCGCAGTGGAGTGGTGAACATGAGCCTGCGCGTGTACCCCCGTCCTCTGAAGGTCAACTGACGATGAGCTCGGCACCGATACCAGAGCTGATAGCCGAAGGCGCCCTGGCCCTGGCGAACGACCGCCAGGCGAAATCCGAGGAAGCCAGTGCGGACCCGGAATCGGTAGTGGCACGCATCAGTGCCGCTGCTGAGGCGGCGGGACTGAAGGACGAGTTGGACTCCGATGGCAAACTTCGGGCATCCAAGGAGAAGCAGTACATCGATCTTCTGGCGGAGGATGCGGCGAAGCTCACCCCGGCCGAGGGGACGAAGCCGATCAGTGTCTTCTGGTCGTTCGGTCTGGAGCATCCGGAGGCGCCGCTGAACGATTGGGACGTCCCCTTCCTGTCCCAGCGGTTCATCGCGGAGGAGTGGGCGGCCCAGCAGAACAAGGCCAACCCGGGTTCCGCCCAGACGCTGGAGACGACGCGGGGAGGCGCAGAGCTGGACGACATGTTCCTCTGGGAACCTGAAGTCATTGAGGCCCTCGGTGGCGCGGAGAGTGGATTCCACCCCGGCTACGCGAAGGAGGTCTGGGGCAAGATCTCCAAGACCTACGCGGGGCTCGCCGAAGGGCGGGTCATCGTGTTCGGGCAGGACGCCAACACCCGGTCCATCCTGCATACCCAGGAGTCCGGCGAGCTGTGCAGGAACGCCGAGGTCGGTCTGCACAACATCCACTTCGCCTACGAGGCCAATCAGAGCTGGCCCGAGGTGACGCGGAACGAGGCCGGGACCAATGAGGTGCGGGCCGTTGCGCAGTTCGACAATCCGACCCTGCCCCGGTACATCGACCCGGAGGGTTTCGCGAAGCTCACCCCGGAGGAGCGGCAGGCGAAGATCGACGGGATCATCGAGGAGGTCGCTCCCGGTCAGGGGTCGGCCGGGGCCGTCGAGGCGCCCGAGCGGCAGGCCTCTCCGAAGGCCCTGCCCACCCCGCTCTGGCAGCTCGGCTTCAAACAACCGACCAAGACTACCCGGGCAGTGACCCCCGTACCGGCTTCCGCAGCCGGACCCAAGGCCGGTCCGATCCTTGACACCCGTCCCCAGGCCGCAGGTATGGACGGTCTGGCATGACCCCTCGCCCTTGCCGCGACTCCCCGTCGCTCAAGCTGCGCCTCGTGCTGACCCCGGCCCTTGCGGGCCTGATGTCGAGGGGCCGGAGCGGGGCGTGGAACGGAAGATGGAACGATCACCCCGGCCTTCCGGGGCCGGCTGAACACGATCCGGTCCGCGGCCGGAGCGGTTGGTGTTGCGTGCACACGTGAGAGAGAGACAGGAACATGGGTACCCCCTTCGAACGCCCGGTGGACCGGACGCCGCAGGAGCTGGCCACGGAGCTGCGCGGGCTGGCGGGCGTGGACTGGGAGACCGTCTGGAACGGGCCTCCGCTGCCGGGCAAGGGCCTGGACATGTGGTGTGCGCAGTTCGGGTGGACGCCGACCCAGTTCGAGTACGTCCTGAACGTGCGCACCGATACCGGCGGTGAGCTGGTCCTGAATGCGCGAGGTGGCAGCTGGAGGCCCGTGCACAGTGTCTCCCACTGGGTATGGGGAGAGTCGTCGAAGACGCCGGAGGGGAGTCCCTGGGTTCTGGCCGAAGCCGATCGTGTCTGGCCGCGCTATCGGGACGCGGTGTCATCGGTGCTGGGTCGACCCGCATGGGAAGGTGCCTGGGATTCCGACTTCTTCCCTCACGAGCTCGGCGAGTACGCGATTCCCAAGGCGACGGACCGGATCGAGGAGAAGGATCCCTACCACATGGCCTACTGGGAACCGGACGCCCCGACCGGCGCCCTGGTGAGCCTGAGGATCACACCGGCACTTGGCACTGCCGACGGTTCTGATCCCGGAGTGGTCAACATGAGCCTTCAGGCCTATCACCGTCAGATGACGGCCGGTCGCCGGTGAGCACTGAGTCGATACCGGCAGACATCGTGGAGGGCGCGTTGGGTCGGGCGCATGCCCGTGACAAGCCTGTCAAGGAGGAGACGCTCGATCCGAAGGCCGTAGCGCGCCGTATCAAAGCGTCGGCCAAGGCGGCGAAGATGACTCCGAAAACGTATATCGACAGCCTCGCAGAGGATGCGGCGAAGCTCACCCCGGCCGAGGGGCCTGAGCCGGACGTGGAACGGAAGATGGGACGATCACCCCGGCCTTCCACGGTCCTGCCGACCCCGATCCGGTCGGTGGACCCGGATGGCTGCTGTGACGTACGAGACGCGAGAGAGAGCAAGCGACGTGGGTACCCCTTTCGAACCGCCGGTGGACCGGACGCCGCAGGAGCTGGCCACGGAGCTGCGCGGGCTGGCGGGCGTGGACTGGGAGACCGTCTGGAACGGCCCTCCGCTGCCGGGCAAGGGCCTGGACATGTGGTGTGCGCAGTTCGGGTGGACGCCGACCCAGTTCGAGTACGTCCTGAACGTGCGCACCGATACCGGCGGTGATTGGGTGCTGGAAGCATTGGGTGGCAGCTGGGCGCCGGTGCAGGAGGTCTCCCACTGGGTTTGGGGAGGGGCGGCGACAACGCCGGAGGGCAACCCCCAACTGCTCGATGAGGCGGAGCGGGTCTGGCCGCTCTACCGGGACGCTGCATCGTCAGTGCTGGGCGAACCCGCCTGGGACGGTGCCTGGGACTCGGACTCCTTCCCTGACGAACTCGGCAAGTACGCCGTTCCCAAGCCGGAGGTGCGACGTCGGGAGAAGCGGCCCTACCGCATCGCCTACTGGGAGCTCGCCGCTTCGGGGGGTGTCCTGGCCAGCCTGACGGTCACTCCCGCCCTGGGCACCGCTGACGGGTCCGATGCCGGAGCGGTCAACATGCGTCTGCGCATCTATCCCGGGCTCATGAAGGACGGACGCCGGTGAGTTCGGGAGCGATACCTCCGCTTGTAGAGCGCGGCGCTGTCGCGCGGGCGAAAGCCCAGCACAAGGCATCTCTGGATGCCAGACGCGACCCTGACTCCATCGCGGAGGGCATCAAGGCGCGAGCCAAGGCCGCGAACATGACACCGAAGGAATACATCGACGCCCTCGTCGAGGACGAGGCGAAGCTGACTCCCGCTGAGGGGACGAAGCCGATCAGTGCCTTCTGGTCGTTCGGTCTGGAGCATCCGGAGGCGCCGCTGAACGACTGGGACGTCCCCTTCCTGTCCCAGCGGTTCATCGCGGAGGAGTGGGCGGCCCAGCAGAACAAGGCCAATCCAGGTTCCGCCCAGACGCTTGAAACGACGCAGGGCGGTAGCGAGCTCGACGGCATGTTCCTCTGGGAAAGCCGAGTTCTCGAAGCCCTCGGTGGTGAAGCCAAGGGCTTCCACCGCGCCTATCCGAAGGAGGTCTGGGGCAAGATCTCCAAGACCTACGCGGGGCTCGCCGAAGGGCGGGTCATCGTGTTCGGGCAGGACGCCAACACCCGGTCCATCCTGCATACCCAGGAGTCCGGCGAGCTGTGCAGGAACGCCGAGGTCGGTCTGCACAACATCCACTTCGCCTACGAGGCCAATCAGAGCTGGCCCGAGGTGACGCGGAACGAGGCCGGGACCAATGAGGTGCGGGCCGTCGCGCAGTTCGACAATCCGACCCTGCCCCGGTACATCGACCCGGAGGGTTTCGCGAAGCTCACCCCGGAGGAGCGGCAGGCGAAGATCGACGGGATCATCGAGGAGGTCGCTCCCGGTCAGGGGCCGGCCGGGGCCGTCGAGGCGCCCGAGCGGCAGGCCTCTCCGAAGGCCCTGCCCACCCCGCTCTGGCAGCTCGGCTTCAAGCAGCCGGAGACCATCACCCCGGCCGTGACCCCCGAGCCGGCGGCCGTCGGCGGGCCGTCGGCCGCGCCGCCCGAGGTCGGGCGGCAGAGCGCACCCGGCATGGAGGGCCCGTGATGTTCCGACCTTTCCGCGACTCCGTGCGCCGCTTCCTGCGGCAGGAGCGCGACGACGCCTGGGCCGTGCGGCTGCTGCGCCGGCTCGTCTTCGGGGTGGCCGGTGTCTACACGCTGTTCGCGCTCGCTTCGACCAGCATGGCCTCGTTCGTCACCGTCAGCGGGCTGGTGGTGCTCGCGGGGCTGCTGTGGCTGATGCGTCGGCGTGGCCAGCTCCTGCTCGCGCTCGCGTCGACCCTGGTGACCGCGGCGCTCGCCGGCTACTTCGGGGCCGCCGGGGAGATCGCGGGCGGGTCGGCGAACGGAGTGCTGGGCGGGCAGGCCGTGTTCGGGTACTGGGCGCTGTCGCTGATGGCCCTGCTGGGTGCCTGGATCCCCCGGATCCATCCGGGTCGGCGCGGGGTGACCGTGGTCCTCGCGGACATGGTGCTCGTCGTGACCTCGGCGGTGGGAACGGTGGTCCCGGTCGCTTCCGTGCCGATGGGATTCGCCGGCCTGGCCCTGGTGCTGGTCGCGCGGGGCGGCGGGCTGGCGGCGCTGAGGCGCCGGACCGGCTCGTGGAGACGCTTCTCGCGACGCCGGGTACCGGCTGTCGACACGGACGGTTAGTTAGGCTGATGGACCATCACTGTCCTTATGTTTTATGCACATCAGCGCTTTCGAGACAATTTTGCGAACGATGTTCGGCCTGTTCTATAGTCCCCCCGAGTCATGATCGTCTCGGGGGAGAGTCTTCATGGTCACGACAGTACGTACGGCGTCGCCCACCGGTGTGCAGGCGGCGAGTGCTTCCGTCCTCCTGCCCTGCCAAAGACGGCCGGACATCTTCGGGCAGCCGTTGCTCATCAACCCACCCGTCGGCAGGGCCGCCGGGCCTCCGCTCCAGACGCGCAGGCTCCAGGCCCTCACCCATGCCGCACGTCAGCTCTGCTCCTCCTGCCCGCTCTGGGCGGAGTGCCTGCGGGACGCGGTCGTCCAGTCCGATCCCGGAGGGTACGCGGCCGCCACCACCCGGCAGGACCGGCGCTGGATCAGACGCAGGATCGGCATCGGCGACGCGCAGGGGCGGCTCTCGCCCCGAGGCGAGGGCGGCGGACGGGCCGCGGACGTGGAGGACGTCCTGGTCCTCCAGGGGTTCCACGCGCTCCAGGAGCATCGGGCGAACCGGCCGGCCCTCTCGGCGGCGGGCCCGGTCGCGGCGGTGGTCCCCACGGGCGCCGCGGTGAACGGCAAGGCACACCGGTCCACGGCACGCACTGAGCCGCGGACCGGTCAACAGCAGGTCAACACATACGAGGTATCGATGGCGGCCCCGGCAGGCGAACGGATCGGCTTCTCGCTCGACGATCCGGCCCGCGCCATACAGAAGGCCGTCCTCGGCCCCGTACTCCGCTCCGTGCTGCCCACGCTCGAGGTCACCGGGCTGGTCGCGGCGATGTTGGTGCGCATGCCCACCGCGGGCATCGGACCGGAGATGTGCGCGGCGATCGGGGAGGCCCGCCGGTGCCTGGAGGAGTGGCGGGCGGCCTCGGGCGACGACCTCACCAGCCTCCCGGAGTCGAACGGCCTCACCGGATCGGTGAGCGTGGAACTCGCGGCCAGCGATCCGCTCTCCGCGCTGCGCCAGGACATCTTCGAGCCCCTGCTGCACCGGCTTGCCGAATCGATTCGCCGGATCGAGGTCCTCACGGCGGTGTTGAGCACCCCGTCGGATCCGGGCGACCCGGGGGCCGACACCCCGTACGGGCCGGAACTGTCCGCAGTCCACGCCTCCCTGGGCGTCCTCGGCACGCACATCGAGCGGTACGCGGCCGGGACGCCGCGCAGCGCGTACGCCGACCGGTTCCGGGCGGTGGGCGGCCCGTACGACCCGCGGCTGCGCTCCGTTCCGGACCCGGTCCCCGGCGCGGGGCTCCCCTACACCCCGCTTCCGGCGCTCAGCCTGCGGCGGGCCGTGGAGGATGCCGTGACCTCCTTCCCCGGGGCGTTCACCGCCCGGGACGTGCTCCTGGCGCTGCCCCGCGGCGCGTACCGGGACGCGGCGAAGTCGGTCAGCAACGCCCTGTCCGCCCTGGCCAGGTCGGGTCGTCTGCTGCGTGTCTCCCGCGGCACCTACGCCGTGGCCTCCCCTTCCGGCGGCGCCTTCGCCGCGAGCTCCTGAAAGGCTCCCGCCCCATGCAGCCCACGTACTCGGTCGCCGAGGTCCGCGTCTTCTCGCACAGCGCCGGTCTGGTCGACGGCGTTCCCGTCACGGCTCCGCCGTACGTCGACATCCAGGAGGTCGTCATCTCGATCCTCCAGCAGCGGGCCCAGCAGACGGGCGGGCCGGCCGCGGCGACCATCAGCGACGACCGGTACGGCGGCGCCATCCGCATCCTGGTCCACCCGGACGGCACCACCGAATCCGCCGACTGACGGCCCATCATCCAGGGCCGCGAGCGGACCCCGGGCCGAGGACCCGGGGTCCGCTCGCGCCCGGCCGTGCGGGCCGGGGTCAGACGTCGCGGCTGGTGAACATCCGCTGGGCCAGCAGGGCCAGTGCCGCGCACCAGGCCACCAGCACCAGGAGGCCGTACGGGGTGTCCAGGGCGCTCGGGAGGGTGAGCCGGTCACCGAGCACGGCCAGCTGCGCGCCGTCCGGGAGGAAGCGGCCCACCTTCGGGAACTGGCTCAGCACCATCAGCTGGCCGAGGGTGCCCCACACCACCAGGCCGATCACCGCGATCAGCTGGTTGCGCACGACGAAACCGATCGCGGCGCCCCACGGGCCGGCCAGGGTGCAGACGCCGACGACGGCGCCCTCGCCCGGATCGAGGAAGTCCGGCAGATGGAGACCGAGGACGATGTGGACCTGACGCCTGCGACGCCCACCGGGCCGCCGCCGGAAGTGGTCGTGGAGGAGCTGGAGTTCGCCTATCAGGGCCGTACGCCTACCCTGAAGGGGACCAGTTTCACCGCGCCCGCGGGCGCGGTCACCGCGATCGTCGGTTCCTCCGGATCGGGAAAGACCACGGTGTTCTCTCTGATCCAGCGCTTCTACGAGAGCGACGCGGGCAGCATCCGTCTCGACGGGACGGACATCCGTTCCCTGAGCCGGGCCGACCTGCGCCGCCGCATCGCCTACGTGGAGCAGGACTCCCCGATGCTCGCCGGGACCCTGCGCGAGAACCTCCTGTACTCGGCCCCCGACGCGAGCGACGAGGACATCGCCGAGGTGCTCCGCAAGACCCTGCTCGACGCGTTCGTCGCGGGGCTCCCGGACGGGCTCGACACCGAGGTGGGCACCCGCGGCCTCGCCCTCTCCGGCGGTGAGCGCCAGCGCCTCGCCATCGCCCGGGCGCTGCTGCGCAAGCCGCAGGTGCTGCTGCTGGACGAGGTCACGGCCCATCTGGACGGGCTCAGCGAGATCGCCCTGCGCAGGACGGTCGAGCAGGCCGCAGAGAACTGCACGGTCCTGCTGATCGCGCACCGGCTGTCCACGGTGACCACCGCCGACCGGCTGGTCCTCTTCGACGACGGCCGGGTCGGCGACCACGGCCCGCACGAGGAGCTGCTGGAGCGCAACGACACCTACCGCGAACTGGCCGCGACCCAGTTGGCCTCCGCCCGCTGAAACGTTTCCGGTGGCCGGGCGCGCGCCCCGCGCCCGGCCGTCGGTCCCGCCGTGACGAACCTCCTGCCCCACCCGCACCGAAGGACCTGACCATGAACGATGCAGACCGGAACCCGCCCCCCATCGAGGACACCCGCTTCGGCGGGATCACCGTCCACCAGGACGGTCAGCTCCGCCTGGAGGTCGACGGCGAGGGGATCCCTTCCGTGGTCCTGGAGCGGGACCCGGCCTCGGAGGCGGACGCGCAGATCGCGATCGGCACCCGCGACGCTGCCTTCCTCACCCTGCGGATCGACGGCCGGGAGGCGGAGCTGAAGCCGGCCAAGGCCGGCCTGGGCAGGCGGTCGTACCGGGTGGACGTGGAGTTCGAGGGGGTGCGCTACCGGCTCGTCCCGGACTCCATCCCGAGCAGCAGGCTGATCCGCGACGGCGCGCACATCGGTGACTTCTCCTCCGACGGCGACGAGCTGGTCCTCGCGGAGTGGCGGGAGGACGAGGAGGTCCGGCCGCTGGACGCGTCGGTCGGCTACGCGCTGGCCTCGGCCTTCGGCACCGGCGGCCAGCCCATGTGGATGATGATCGTGGACGGTGTGAGCAGTGCGCTGCCGTAGCGGCGACCGGGTTCACGCAGGAAGGGCCGGTCCCCCCACCGAGGGGGACCGGCCCTTCTTGCTCGGGCGGTGTGTCCGGGCGCCGGTCAGGCGGCGCTGCGCCGGGTGGTCTCCAGCTGCCTGATGTCGTCGGCGTGCAGATGGGTGACGATCGCCGCCTCGAACCGTGACTTCAGCCGGAGCTTGCGGACGATGCTCGCGGTGTGGGCGCGGATCGTGCGTTCGGCGATACCGAGGTGCCGTGCGAGGCGGCGGTTCTGCTCCCCGGAGGCGAGCAGGAGGAGCGCTTCCACCTCGCGGCTGGTGAGGCAGGAGAAATCCAGTGGTCGATTTTCGGCCAATGACTTCAAAGCGGCCTCCCTCGTTGAATGTTGGTGATTCATGTCATTTCCTACCGCTTTGTCGGAGTCTATTTTTCACCTGCGTTTAACTGCTGTCCTCTATGTCGGACTGCCCGGCTTCCGGCCAGTCGCCCGGCAGTGATCGATCGCACGGCCGACCGGGGCAAAGTGCACGGCGCCAGCCTGCTCATGCTCGGACTAACCGCCACGGAAGAGCGCATATACCGCCACTGCCTGCGGAATCCGGGAACACTGGGCGAGGACCTCCACGTCCTCCTCCACGTACCGCGGGAAGAAGTCGAAACGGCCCAGGAGAGGCTGTTCCGGCTCGGACTGCTGCAGGGCGACCGGACGGCCGTCCTGGCCGCCGACCCGGAGACTGCCGTGGACCGGCTCACCGACCTGCGGCTGCGGGTCCTGCACGAACAGCTCCAACAGGTCACCCAGGCACGCCACCTGGTGGCCGACCTGAAGGCCGAGCAGGGGCCGGCTCCTTCCGCCGCATCGGCGGGAGCGATTGCGGGGTGCGGGAGCCGCTACGGGAAGGTTGTATCCCCCGGGAAAGGGCCCGACCGCGCCCTTCGCCCTGCCCGCCCTGCCCGATCCCGGGCAGCTCATGGCCGGAGGAGCGAACTCCCGTCGTAGCGTTGGCCCTTCGCGGTGAGGTCCACCGCGTCCGAGAGCCAGGGAGACGCGCATGAACGGTCGGTCGACACACGAGGGTCCGCACTCCGCGGTGGCGGTTCGCGCCGCGGGCGAGGCGGACGTCGAGACGGCGGCGGAGCTCTTCCGCGGCTACCTCGACTTCTACGAGGTGGACGTCAAGGACCCCGACGCCCCGCGGGTCTTCCTGGCCGAGCGCATCGCCAAGGAGGAGTCCCTGGTACTGCTCGCCGACGTCCCCGGGCACGGGACCGTCGGCTTCGCGCAGGTCTACCGCGCCTTCTCCTCCCTGTCGCTGACCACCGCCTGGATCCTCAACGACCTCTACGTCGCCCCCTCCGGCCGCCGCACCGGGGCCGGCCGGGCGCTGCTGCGCGAGGTGCTGGGCCGGGCCCGCGCGGCCGGGGTGGCGGGCGTCCAGTTGGAGACCGCCTACGACAACACGATCGCGCAGGAGCTCTACGAGGCGGAGGGCTTCGTGCGCGAGCAGTTCCACGTGTACTTCCACGACCTGGGCCGAGCGGACTCCGCCCAGGGGTGAAACGTTCCCGGGGGTCCGGCGCGTCAGTGGAGTGGGACGGATGCGAGGGGGAGCGGATGCGACAGGGGCGCAGGGACGGGTTCCGGGAATTCGCGGCGGGCCGGTCGGAGCACCTGTACCGGTCGGCATGTCTGCTGGCGGGCGGGGACACCCGTCTCGCGGAGGATCTGGTGCAGGAGACCCTGGGCCGGATGTACCTGCACTGGCGCCGGATCTCCCGGATCGACAATCCGGCGGCGTACGCGCAGACGGTGCTGGTGCGGGCCTATCTGACGCACCGGCGCCGCCGGCCGGCGGGGGAGCGCCCGGCGGGGGAGTCCGGCGACCCGGGAGCGGTCATGGTCGGCGGGGGAGATCCGTTGTCGCGGATGCCCCTGCTGCGGGCGCTGGAGCGGCTGGCGCCCAAGGACCGGGCGGTGCTGGTGCTCCGGTACTGGGAGGACCGCAGCGTCGAGGAGACCGCCGATGCGATGAGCACCGGCTCGGCGGCCGTCCGTACCCGGACCTCGCGGGCGCTCGCCCGGCTGCGGGAGCAGCTGGGCGAGGGCCCGGCCGGCTTCGCGGAGCCCTGAGGGCGCCGGCGCCCTGTGCTCCCGCACCGCCCCTCCCCACCCGCGCAACGGAAGGCCCGATGCCCCATGTCGTTCGAAGATGATCTCGGTACGGCCCTCCGGCAGGCGGGGGCCGGTTTCACGGCCGACGGGCACGCGTTGGCGGACGCCGGTGAGGCACGTGGCCGCCGCCTGGTGGCGCGCCGCCGGGCCGCCGTCGCCGGAGGGGCCGTGCTGGCCCTGGCCCTGACCCTGATCGCGACGGCGGGCGCATCCGTCGGCGGGCTCCTCGGCGGCGGGGGCGGCGTCGACCCGGGCCACGCCGTGGCGCGGCCGATGCCGGAGGGCGGTTCGGGCGGGTCCGGTGGCGCGCCGGACGGCTGGGCGGGGAAGCCGCGGACCGGCAGCGGCGCGGTCGGCGCCGAACGGATGATGGCCGACCTGGAGGAGGCGCTGTCGGGCGGGGGCGGGGCGCTGACCGCCACGGTGGCGCGCGGCACGGACAGCGAGGGCGGAGCGGCGGTCTCCGGCGTGTACGACGACGGGAGGGGCAAGGCGGCCGTGGCCCTCAGCCTCTCCCGGGTGGATCCCGGGGGCAGCCACGCCGACCAGCTCACCCGGTGTGGGGACAGGAGCATCCAGGGATACGACGACTGCCGGACCGAGCGGCTGCCGGACGGCTCGAAGCTGTTGGTCCACAAGGGGTACGAGTACGCGGACCGCCGGGTGGACACCAAGTGCTGGCGGGCCGTCCTCGTGACCCCGGCCGGCTTCCTGGTCGAGGTCTCCGAGTGGAACGCCCCGGCGCAGAAGGGGGCGGCCGTTTCGCGGCCCGCCCCGCCCCTGGACAGCGCCCGACTCAAGGCCCTGGTCACCTCACCGGTCTGGCACCCGGCGCTGAACGACCTGCCGGCCGCCGAACCGGAGCGGGGCAGGACGGGAGCCGGGTCGGGCACGGGCTGAAACAGCGGGGCCCGACGAGAAGGGCGGCAGCGCGGTCCGGTGGCCGAGGGCCGGGTCGGGCCGGGGTGTCACTTGGCGTCGGCGTAGCACTCCACGACCGCCGTCGTGAACGGGAACCGGACCGGGGTATCGCCGAAGCAGATCCGGGCGGCCCGGTCGCCGGCGGCGCGGATCGCCTCCACCACGGCCCCGGCCTCCTCGGCCGGGCAGTGCAGGATCACCTCGTCGTGCTGGAAGAAGACCAGCTCCGCGCGCATCCCGGCGGTCGCCTGCCGCAGGGCCGCGAGCAGCAGCAGGGCCCAATCGGCGGCGCTGCCCTGGACGACGAAGTTCCGGGTGAACCGGCCGCGGGCCCGGGCATGGGGGGAGGCGTGGCCCGGGGGTCGGGCGTCCTCCCGGTCCGGTCGGGCGCCGGCCTCGCCCACCAGCTCGCCCTCCCCCGGGTCGACGCCCCCGTCCCCGGCCTCGTCGCCCTCGCCGGAGCCGGCGGGCGGGGGGCAGGTGCGGCCGAGCCAGGTGCGCACGAGCCGGCCCTCCTCGCCGGCCTTCGCCGCGTCGTCCACGTATGCGACGGCCTGCGGGAAGCGGCGGCGGAGCGCGGCCAGGTTCTTCAGGCCGTCCCCGGAGGTCTGCCCGTAGACGGCCCCGAGGACGGCCAGTTTGGCCTTCTCGCGGTCGCCGGAGAAGCCCTGGCGGGAGACGGCGGTGTAGAGGTCCTCGGGTCGCCCGGCGACCTCCATGAAGGCGGGGTCGCGGGAGATCGCGGCGAGCACGCGCGGTTCCATCTGGTCGGCGTCGGCGACGACGAGCCGCCAGCCCGGATCGGCGACGACGGCCTTGCGGATCACCTTCGGGATCTGCAGGGCCCCGCCGCCGTTGGTGACCCAGCGGCCGGTGAGCGTGCCGCCGGGGACGAACTCCGGTCGGAAGCGGCCCTCATGGACCCAGTCGCCGAGCCAGGACCAGCCGTGGGCGGTGTAGATCCGGTACAGCTTCTTGTACGCGATCAGCGGTTCCACCGCGGGGTGGTCCAGCTCCTGGATCTCCCAGCGGCGGGTGGACTTCAGCTTGATCCCGTCCTTGGCGAAGGCCCGGACGACCTCGGCGGGCAGGTCGGGGCGCACGCGCCGGCCGAAGGCCGCCGAGACGCGGTCGGCCAGCTCGGCGAGGCGGCGGGGCTCACCGCCGCCCGCGTACCGTTCGCCGAGCAGCTCGGTCAGCAGGGCCCGGTGCACGTCGGCCCGCCAGGGCAGACCGGCGCGGTTCATCTCGGCGGCGACGAGGAACGCGGCGGACTCGGCGGCGACGAGCAACCGCATCCGGTCGGGCCGGGCGGTCGCGTCGAGCCGTTTCACCTGGTCGGCGTGGACGGCGAGCAGGGCGTCCAGGGAGACCGCGGCGGGCTGCGGGTCGAAGAGGGAGTCCTGGGCGCGGGGGGCGGCGGCGCGCTGCGGCGGATCGGGTGGCACGGGGGCGTTGTTCAGCCGGGCCCAGGCGGCGGCGGCCGAGCGGGGCTCGCCGGAGCGGCCCTCGTGGCCCAGCAGCAGCAGCTCGGCGTCCTCGATGTCGTGGCACCGCTCGACGCGGACACCGGCCGCGAGCAGCCGGGGGTAGACCGCGGCGGTGGACCGCCAGACCCAGCGGGTGCCGGGCGGGGCGGAGCGGACCGCGTCGGCGGGGTCACGGACGCGGAGCGGGTTCGCTGCCGTCGGATGCGCGCTCGCCGGGGTCGCCTCCGCGGGGTGCACGGGCGCGGCGTGCCACCACCCGTCGCCGTCCTCGGCGAGGGCCCACCGGGGAGTGCGGTCGCTCATGGGTGCGAGTGTCCCACCGGGGGCCGACAGCGGCCGCGCGCCGGGCCCCGGCCGCGTGGCACCGTGCCGCGGGCCCCGGCCGCCACCGGGAACGGGACGCGAAGCGGGACATGCCAAGCTGAGAGGCGTGACAGAACGTGCCGAGACCGTCGACCGCGCCTTCGCCGCGGCCCTCCACGCCCTGGACGACGCCGGGCTGGACACCGGGGCCTCGCTGCTGGTCGCCGATTCCGGACGCTGGCCCGGCGTGGGTCGCGAGCTGCTCGCGCGCGGGGAGGCGTACGTACGGCAGGGGTGGGAGCGGGGCTGGCGGCCGGCCGACGTGCTGCGGCTGGTCCGCCGGGACCTCGGCGAGCGGCACCTGCGGATCGCCGGGGACCTGATCGCCGCCGAGGCGCGCCGCTACGCCCGCCTCCCGGCCCGCTGGGACGCCGGCGAGGTCTGGTGGACGGACGACGACGCGTACGCCGAGGCGCTCGCCGGGCGCGAACGCGCCGACCGGTTCACCCTGGCCACCGCATTCCTGGAGGTGCTGCGGCTGCTGGTCCGGCTGCCCTCGATCGAGCCGATCGGTCCGCTGCCCGGCGACCCGGTCGACGCCCTCGCGGAGCACGCCCACATCGAGCCGCGCATGCTGGGCCGGATCCGGGCCCTGCTCGCCAAGGCCGAGGCGACCACCTATCCGCAGGAGGCCGAGGCGCTCAGTGCCAAGGCCCAGGAGCTGATGGCCCGGCACACCGTGGACGAGGCGCTGCTCGCGGCGAGCGGCAGAGGGCCCGCCCAGGTGCCCGCGGCCTGCCGGATCGGTGTCGAGCCGCCGTACGAGGAGGCCAAGGCGGTACTCCTCGACGCGGTGGCCACCGCCAACCGCTGCCGGGCGGTGTGGAACAGCGGCTTCGAGTTCTCCACGGTGGTCGGTTTCGAGAGCGACCTGGAGGCGGTGGAGCTGCTCTACACCTCGCTCCTGGTGCAGGGAACGGCCGCGATGACCCGTGCGGAGGCCGCGCAGCGGTCGGGCGGACGCAAGCGGACCAAGACTTTCCGGCAGTCCTTCCTGCTGGCCTACGCCAGTCGGCTCGGCCACCGGCTCGCCGAGACGGCCGAGCACGCGGCGGCGGAGGCCCCGGACCATCTGCCGGCCCTGGTGGCCCGCGATGTGGCGGTCACCTCCCGGGCCGAGGAGATGTTCCCCCGGACCACCACCACCCGGCTGCGCGGCGCCACCGACCACGCGGGCTGGGAGGACGGCACCGCGGCCGCCGACCGGGCCCACATGGGCGGCCGCCGCCGCCCCCTGCCGTAGGGGCTCGGCTACGGGGTCTCGTCCGTGCGCAGGGCCCGGGCCTCCGACTTCAGGATGCGCATCGACCGCCCCAGTGAGCGGGCCATGTCGGGCAGCTTCTTGGAACCGAACACCAGCAGCAGGACCACCAGGACGATGAGCAGGTGCCAGGGCTGGACGGCGTTGCGGAGCAAAGTGTTCCCCTCTCGGACGGTCCGGCTTCTCTTCGGGATCCCTCGCGCGCCCGGCCCATGGAACAGGCAGGACGGCGCTCCGGACAAATCTGAAGAGATCCTGAATGCCGCCCCTTTCCGGCGTCATGGGCCGGTTCCGGGGGGTGGGGGTACTCCGGCCGCTCCGGCCCGGCGATCGGGCGGACCTGTCTGTGATCATCGGAACACCCCGCGTGCACGTGCATCTGCGCATGCAGCAGCTGGTGAACACAGCTATGATCCGGTGGAGTTGACATCTGCACTATCGGGGGCTTCCTGTGGACCACGCGTACAACGGGATGGCAGCTGCAGAACTCGCTTCCTTGTTTGAGCTGACGTGGCAGAAGAGCAGACACAGCAACTCGCAGGGTTCCTGCGTGGAGTTCGCGAAGCTGCCGGGAGGCGACGTCGCCATGCGCAATTCGCGCTTCCCGGACGGTCCGGCGCTCGTCTACACGCCGGCCGAGATAGAAGCCCTGCTCCTGGGCGTCAAGGACGGCGAGTTCGATCATCTGATCGGCTGACGGAACGGCGCACTCATCAAGCCATGCACGTGCACTGGCCGGGACCGATCGCAGTGATCGGTCCCGGCCAGTCGTCTTGAAGCAGGCCGTCCGGCGGCCGGCCCGGCCGGCTCAGTCGTGGAGCAGGAACAGTGCCCAGACCACCTTGCCGGTCAGCCGCCCCGCCAGCGGGTGCCAGCCCCAGCTGTCGCTGTACGAGTCCACCAGGAACAGTCCGCGCCCGGACTCCAGGTCGATGTTCTCCTCGGTCCGCTCCGGCGAGAACGCCCCGCCGGGCCGGTCCTCGCTGGGGTCGCGCACCGCGCACACCAGCCGGGTGCTCCACCGCATCAGGTGCAGCCGCACCGGCGGCCCCGGCTCGGCGTCCGGCCCCCGCGACTCCTCGGGCAGGGCATGGCGCAGGGCGTTGGTGACGAGCTCGGAGACGACCAGGGCCACGTCGTCGAAGCGGTCGTCGAGGCCCCACTGGGACAGCGTCGAGCGGGTGAAAGTGCGGGCGCCGCGCACCGCGTCGAACCGCGCGGGCAGAGCGCATGAGGCGGACCCGGAGACAGCCGTGGGGTCGACCGGGGGAAGCCCCTGCCGTAACGGCTCGAGCATGGTCGATCCATTCGTCCCCATGCGAGGCACTCCCGGGATTCGCGGACGAAGCGGTGGCTTGTGTCCAAAGAGAACTGCGGGGTGGGTCCCGCGCCGGCGCGAAGAGCACGCAGGTGCGCGGGGACCATCGTTCCGAATGCCCGGGCCGGATGCAAGGGCAGATGCACGTGCATGCGCCGGACCTGTCCACTCACGTGACGGTTCTTGCTCATTTCTTCCTACGCATACTTACGGACTTCTTTTCCCGAAGACGGGATTCCGTTACAGAACGAGTACGGCCCGATGCGTTTTGGTGGCAGACTTGCGGCCTCTGGGGAGCGGGGGCCCCGGGCACGCGCACGCCACGCGCACACCAATGCGATGGGGAGGGCAGTACGAGTGACCGCAGAAGCAAGCGGTTCTGTGGTGCGCCGCATCCTCCTGGGCTCCCAGCTCAGGCGACTCCGAGAATCCCGCGGCATCACCCGTGAGGCGGCCGGCTACTCGATCCGCGCATCCGAATCGAAGATCAGCCGCTTGGAGTTGGGAAGGGTGAGCTTCAAGGCGCGGGACGTCGAGGACCTCCTCACGCTCTACGGAGTAACGGACAGCACCGAGCGCGAGTCCCTGCTGGGTCTGGTGCGCGAGGCGAACGCGACCGGCTGGTGGCACAGTTACGGCGACGTGCTGCCGGGCTGGTTCCAGACCTACATCGGTCTGGAGGGTGCCGCGTCGCTCATCCGGATCTACGAGGTGCAGTTCGTCCACGGCCTGCTCCAGACGGAGGCCTACGCCCACGCCGTCGTCAGTCGCGGCATGCCCGGCGCCACCGCCGCCGAGATCGACCGCCGCGTCGCGCTGCGCCTGGAGCGGCAGAAGGTGCTCGTCTCCGAGAACGCACCCGTCTTCCACGCCGTGCTCGACGAGGCCGCGCTGCGCCGCCCGTACGGCGACCGCAACGTCATGCGCGGTCAGCTGGAGCACCTCATCGAGGTCTCGGAGCGGCCCAACGTGCAGCTCCAGGTGATGCCCTTCTCCTTCGGCGGGCACGCGGGCGAGAGCGGAGCCTTCACCCTGCTCCGCTTCCCCGAGTCCGACCTCCAGGACATCGTCTATCTGGAACAGCTCACCAGTGCCCTCTACCTGGACAAGGGCGAGGAAGTGGGGCAGTACGAACGGGCCATGGAGCGCCTCCAGGCCGACTGCCCCGATCCCGACCGGACCAGGGATCTTCTTCGCGGCCTACTCCAACTGTCTTGATCCGCACGTAGTATGACGTCTGATCAGTGCATGATGACCGATCGGTCTCCGGTGCAGCGCACGGGTGCGCGCTCGCAGTAAGGGATGGCATGTCCATATTCAGCGACCTCGCTCACCAGTACATCGACGGCGAATGGCTGGCCGGCAACGGTTCGTGGGACATCATCGACGTCAACCCGTACAACGGTGAGAAGCTCGCGGCCATCACCGTGGCCACCGTCGAGCAGGTGGACCGGGCGTACCGCGGCGCCGAGCGCGCCCAGCGGGAGTGGGCCACGACCAGCCCGTACGTCAGACGCGCGGTTCTGGAGCGCGCCCTGCGGATCACCGAGGAGCGCGAGAAGGAGATCGTCGAGGCGATGATCGACGAACTCGGCGGGACCCGTCCCAAGGCCGAGTACGAGGTCCACCTCGCGATGGAGTTCATCCGCGAGTCGCTCCAGCTGGCTGTCCGCCCCGAGGGCCGGATCCTGCCCTCGCCCGTGGAGGGCAAGGAGAACCGGGTCCAGCGGCTGCCCGTCGGCGTCGTGACCGTGATCAGCCCCTTCAACTTCCCCTTCCTGGTCACCCTGAAGTCGGTGGCGCCGGCCCTGGCCCTCGGCAACGCGGTCGTGGTCAAGCCGAACCAGAACGCCCCCGTCGTGGGCGGCGGCGTGATCGCCAAGATCTTCGAGGACGCGGGGCTCCCGGCCGGCCTGCTGAACGTGCTGGTCACCGACATCGCCGAGATAGGCGACGCGCTCCTGACGCACCCCGTCCCCAAGGTGATCTCCTTCGCCGGGTCGGACCGGGTCGGCCGGCACGTCGGCGCGATCGCCGCCCGCCACTTCAAGCGCACGGTCCTGGAGCTCAGCGGCAACAGTGCGCTCGTCGTCCTCGATGACGCCGACCTCGACTACGCGGTGGACGCCGCCGTCTTCAGCCGATTCGTCTACCAGGGCCAGGTCTGCATGGCCGCCAACCGGATCCTGGTCGACGCGTCCGTCGCCGAGGAGTTCACGGAGAAGTTCACCGCCCGCGTGCGCGGCCTGAGGACGGGCGACCCGCGCGAGGCCGACACCCACATCGGCCCGCTGATCAACTCCTTCCAGGCCGACGCCCTGACCGCACTCGTGGACCAGGCCGTGGAATCCGGCGCGCAGGCACTCGTACGGGGGTCTACGCGCGGCAACCTGGTCGAGCCCACGGTGCTCGCCGGGATCCCCGAGGACTCCCCGCTCCTGGGCCAGGAGATCTTCGGCCCGGTGGCGCTGCTGGTGGTCTTCGACGGCGAGGACGAGGCGGTGCGGCTGGCCAACGCGACCCCGTACGGGCTCAGCGGCGCCGTGCACACCCGGGACGTGGAGCGGGGCGTCCGCTTCGCCCAGCGCATCGAGACGGGGATGATCCACGTCAACGACTCCACGATCGGGGACGAACCGCTGGCCGCGTTCGGCGGGGAGAAGGCCTCGGGCCTGGGCAGGCTCAACGGCGAGGCCACGGTCGAGGCGTTCACCACCCAGAAGTGGATCTCCGTTCAGCACGGGCGGACCGCCTTCCCGTTCTGATCGAGGGTCCGCGCACCCCTAGACTCGACCGGGCGTAGGCAGCCGCCCGGGGGAGATCGAGTTGAGCAACATACCGGAGACCGGCCGGACCCCTCGGGTCCAGAACCGGCTCGTCGTCATCCAGGTCGTGGTCTTCTCCCTCCTGCTCACACTGGGCGGACGGCTCTGGTACCTCCAGATCCGCAACGGCTCCGAGTACACCGACGAGGCCAAGAACAACCACGTCCAGCAGGTGGTCCAGCCGGCCGTGCGCGGCTCCATCCTGGATGCGCGCGGGGTACCGCTCGCCGACAACGCGACCCACCTCGTGGTCTCCGCCAGCCGCACCGAGCTGCTGACCATGAAGGACAAGGGCAAGTCCGTGCTGACCCGGCTCGCCGGGGTCCTCGGCATGGACCCCCAGGAAGTCATCGACAAGGTGCGGCTCTGCGACTCCAAGACCAGGCAGCCCTGCTGGAACGGCTCCCCCTACCAGCCGATCCCGGTCAGCGACGAGGCGACCACGGAGCAGGCCCTGCAGATCCGTGAGCACCCCGAGGACTTCCCGGGCATCACCGCCGAGGCGACCGCGCTGCGCCGCTACGCGGCCCCGGACCAGGCCAACACCGCTCAGGTGCTCGGGTACCTCTCCCCGGTCACCGACGAAGAGATCACCAA
This sequence comes from Streptomyces sp. NPDC058880, assembly GCF_042742535.1. Taxonomy (NCBI): domain Bacteria; kingdom Bacillati; phylum Actinomycetota; class Actinomycetes; order Kitasatosporales; family Streptomycetaceae; genus Streptomyces; species Streptomyces sp. NPDC058880. The sequence continues at coordinate 34,884 of NZ_JBHYMC010000002.1, read as the reverse complement.
GGCGAAGAAGACCGACTCGCCGTACCTGCGCTCCGACCAGGTGGGCCGCTCCGGTCTGGAGCGCACGTACGACAAGGAACTGCGCGGGAAGTCCGGCATCACCCGCTACGAGGTGGACAACCTCGGGCGCGTGATCGGGCAGGGCCGGACCGACCCGGCGCAGCCCGGTTCGAACGTCGTGACCTCGATCGACTCCCGGGTGCAGGCCGTCGCCGAGCGCGAGCTGAACAACGCCATGATCGAAGCGCGCAAGGTGCACGACAGGAACACCGGGCGCAACTACGAGGCCGACTCGGGCGCGGTCGTGGTGATGGAGGCCAAGACGGGCCGGATCGTGGCGATGGCCTCGAACCCGACCTACGACCCGAACGCCTGGGTGGGTGGCATCTCGGCGAAGGACTACGCCTCCCTCACCGACAAGAAGTCCAACTACCCGCTGCTGAACCGGGCGATCCAGGGGCAGGCGGCGCCGGGCTCCATCTTCAAGGTGGTCACCTCCACCGCCGCGGTCAACGCCGGCTACCCCTTCAACAACCGCTACCCCTGCCCCAGCTCGTACTCGGTGGGCAGCCAGACCTTCACGAACTTCGAGTCGCAGGGCCACGGCGACATCACCATCGGCCGGGCCCTGGAGGTCTCCTGCGACACGGTCTACTACCTGCTCGCCGACCAGGAGTGGAAGAAGGACGGGGGCATCAAGCCGAAGAAGGATCCGAACGACTGGTTCTTCAAGACGGCCCACGCGTTCGGTCTGGGCAAGCGCACCGGCGTCGACCTGCCCAACGAGGTGCCCGGCCGGATCCCCGACCGCGCGTGGAAGCAGGACTTCTTCGACGCCAACAAGGACGCCTGGTGCCGGGACGGCAAGAAGAACGGCAGCTTCGCCGAGCGGATCGCCTACGAGAACTGCCGCCAGGGCAACCAGCTGCGCGAGGGTGACGCGATCAACTACTCGATCGGTCAGGGCGACACCCTCGTCACCCCGCTGCAGATGGCGTCGGTCTACGCGGCCATCGCCAACGGCGGCACCCTGCACCGGCCGAGCGTCGGCAAGGCGATCGTCAGCGCCGACGGGACGTCGGTGGAGGAGATCGCCCCCAAGGAGGCCGGCAGGCTCCCGATGGACGCCAGGACGCGCGATGACATCGACCGGGCCCTCGCCGGGGTGGCGACCAACGGCAGCGCCGCCTGGCGCTTCGGCGGCTGGCCGCAGAAGCAGATCCCGATGCACGCCAAGACCGGTACGGCCGAGGTCCAGGGCAAGCAGACCACCTCCTGGTTCGCCTCGTACACCGAGGACTACGCGATCGTCATGACCATCTCCCAGGGCGGCACCGGCTCCGGTGCCTCCGGTCCGGCCGTCCGCAAGATCTACGAGGCGATGTACGGGCTCGACCCGACCGGCAGGCAGGACCTCACCAAGGCGCTGCTGCCGAAGCCGGCCACGGAGCTGCCCGCGATCCGCCCGGACCACGAGGACGCCCCCGACGGAGCCGCCAACTAGGACAGGAACCGACCGCATCCCTGCGTAGCGTGGGGGTGTCGGGGGAGAGGCCCCCGGCGACAGCACGCGGAGGCGGTCAGTCATGACTCAGATGTCCACCGAGGTCCTCGGCGACGAGCGCGGCACGCTCCTCGCCTTCGTCGAGTCCCAGCGCGCGGCGATCCGCGGGACGCTGGCCGGGCTGGACGAGGAGCAGGCGGCGAGCCGCCCCAGCGCCAGCGAGCTCAGCCTGTCCGGGCTGCTCAAGCACGTGGCCGAGTGCGAGCTGAGCTGGCTGCGCATGGCCCAGCGGAAGCCGAACGAACGGCAGCGCACCGAGGAGGACTACGCGAACGCCTTCCGGCTCGCCGAGGGCGAGTCCGTGGCCTCGGTCCTGGAGTTCTGGGACGGGATCCGACAGGAGACGGAGGCCTTCGTCGCCGCCGTCCCGAGCCTGGACGCCACCTTTCCGCTGCCGCCGGCGCCGTGGTTCCCGAAGGACGCCAAGGTCTCGGTCCGCTGGATGCTGCTGCACCTGGTGGAGGAGTTCGCCCGGCACGCGGGCCATGCGGACATCGTCCGCGAATCCATCGACGGCACCAAGGCCATGGGCTAGGTGAAGGGCGGGGTGCCGGGCGGGGCGAGGGGCCGGACGGCCGGCAGAACCTGGACCTGTTCGGCCGCCTCCACCACCTGGGCGCGCGCCGGGCCGGGCGGCGCGCCGACGAACTGCTGGAGCGCTTCGGCCTCGCGGCCACCGGCCGGAAGGCGGTCAGGCAGTACAGCGGCGGTATGCGGCGCCGGCTCGACCTCGCCGCCTCCCTGATCACGGACCCGCAGGTGCTGTTCCTGGACGAGCCGACCACCGGCCTCGACCCGCGCGGCCGCGCCGAAGTGTGGGGCGCGGTCCGCTCGCTGGTCGGCGGCGGCACCACCGTCCTGCTGCTGCGCCTGGCGATGCTGTGGATCGGTATCCGGCTCGGCATGGTCGCGGGCCGGCCGGAACGGGTGCAGGCGGTGCAGATCCTGGTGTGGCCGGTGGGTTTCCTGTCCAACGCGTTCGCCGCGCCGGAGTCGATGCCGGGCTGGCTGGGAGCGGTGGTGGAATGGAACCCGCTCTCGGCGACGGCCACGGCCGTCCGCGACCTGTTCGGCAATCCGGCCGCGGCCGCGCCCTCGTGGGCCGCCGACCACGCGGCCCTGCCGGCGGTCGCCTGGCCGCTCCTGCTGCTCGCGGTCTTCTTCCCGCTGGCGGTGGGCCGCTACCGGGGCCTGAGCAGGTAGCTGGCGGAAAGGGCTTGCACCTCACGCGGCGTGAGGAACCACAGTGAAGGGCGTACCCGAGCAGAGGAGGGAAGCGATGGGCTACTCCGTGGGCCAGGTCGCCGGTTTCGCCGGCGTCACGGTGCGCACCCTGCACCATTACGACGAGATCGGCCTGCTCTCCCCGAGCGGCCGCAGCAGCGCGGGACACCGGCGGTACGACGACGCCGACCTGGACCGGCTTCAGCGGATCCTGTTCTACCGGGAGCTCGGCTTCCCCCTCGACGAGGTCGCGGTCCTGCTGGACGACCCGCAGTCGGATCCACAGGAGCATCTGCGCCGGCAGCATGCCCTGCTGACCGACCGGATCGCCCGGCTCCAGCAGATGGCCAAGGCCGTTGAGCACGCCATGGAGGCGAAGAAGATGGGCATCAACCTCACGCCCGAGGAGAAGTTCGAGGTCTTCGGGGACAAGGACCCGGAGCGTTACGCACAGGAGGCCGAGGAGCGCTGGGGCGACACCGAGGCGTACGCCGAGTCGCAGCGCCGGGCGGCCTCGTACACCAAGGACGACTGGCAGCGGATCCAGGACGAGTCCGCCGCATGGGGCCGCCGCTACGCGGCGGCCATGGAGGCGGGCGAAGCCGCCGACGGCGAGCGTGCGATGGACCTCGCAGAGGAGCACCGCCTGCACATCCACACGTGGTTCTACGACTGCCCCTACGAGATGCACACCTGCCTCGGCGAGATGTACGTGGCGGACGAGCGCTTCACGGCGTTCTACGATGCGATGAAGCCGGGCTTCGCGGCGCACCTGCGCGACGCGATCCTCGCGAACGCCGTGCGCCAGGTGTAAGCGGAATATCCCGCAGGCGACCCCCGCCGGTACCTGGAACCGGGCGGGGGTCGTGTGCGTTGATAATTGAAACCGCCCCCATCGGCACGTCCCCCTCGATCCAGGAGAGCCCGGAACCCGTGTATACGCTTGCGCTCGGCCCTGAGTGGCTGTCCCCGGACTACCTGATCTCGCACTTCGGTCTGATCGGCATCCTGGTCATCGTCTTCGCCGAGTCGGGTCTCTTCGCCTTCCTCCCCGGCGACTCCCTGCTGTTCACCGCCGGTCTGCTGGTCGCGGACGGGCAGTACATCAAGCAGCCGCTGTGGCTGGTCTGCACCCTCATCGTCGCCGCGGCCATCATCGGCGACCAGGTCGGCTACATGATCGGCAAGTTCTTCGGGCCGAAGCTCTTCAACCGTCCGAACTCCAAGCTCTTCAAGCGGGAGAACCTGGACAAGGCACACGAGTTCATGGACAAGCACGGCCCCAAGGCCATCGTGCTCGCCCGCTTCGTGCCGATCATCCGCACCTTCGCCCCGATGGTCGCGGGCGCCGGCACGATGAAGTACCGCACCTTCCTCACCTACAACATCATCGGCGGCATCGGGTGGGGCGCGGGCGTCACCGTCGCGGGCTACTGGCTCGGGCAGATCTCCTTCATCAAGGACAACGTCGAGCCGATCCTCGTCGGCATCGTCCTGCTGTCCGTCATCCCGGTCGCCTTCGAGGTGCTGAAGGCCCGCAAGGAGGCCAAGGCGGCCGCCGGCCGGGCCCCGGAGGCCGTCGCCGCCGACGACGGCACCGGCCCGCAGGCCCCGGGTCAGCGCGGGCGCCACGCCAAGCGCTGAGACCGCACACGCCGAACGGGCCGTACGCCCGCCCCACCGGGGCAGGGGGTGCGGCCCGTTCCGCGTCCCCGACACCCGAGCGCAGGGCCGCCGGCGGCCGTCAGTAGCCCCGGGTCCGCTTCGCCGCCGCGCGGCTCCGGGCGCTCGCCGCCCCCGGGATGCGCATGAACAGCCGGGAGGTCTCCGACCCCAGGTTGACCCCGATCGCGATGGCCAGCGCGATGGCCGCGGCGTTCACCAGGGAGCCGAGCCCCTCGTTGAGCCGGTCCTCGGCGATCAGCAGCAGCCCGTAGTACGTCGCCGAACCCGGCAGCAGCGGCCCGATGGCGGCCGTGACGTACGGCAGGGCGGAGGCGAAGCGGTAGCGGGAGAAGAGCTGGCCGAAGAGGCCCACCAGTCCGGCCGCGACGGCGGTGGCCGGCACGGGCGGGATCCCGCCCGCGTAGTGCAGCGCTCCGAACGTCACCCACGCCACCCCGCCGTTCAGGGTCACGATCCAGACGGTCGAGCGTTCCTGCTGGAGCAGGATCGCGAAGGTGAAGACCAGCACCATCGACGCCGCGATCTGGATCAGCGGCCGCTCGGTGATCTGGAGGACCTCCTCCGGCTTGGGCGAGGCGCCCAGCTGGAGGCCGAGATAGAGCACGACCAGTACGCCCATGATGATGCCGATGAAGAGGTACATGACCTCCAGGAGCCGGGCGGCCGCGGTGATGTAGAAGCCCGTCAGGCCGTCCTGCACGGCCGCGACCAGGGCCCGCCCGGGCAGCAGCGCGAACAGTCCGCCGGTGATCACGGCGGAGGCCTTGATGTCCTCGATCTCCGCGAGCTTGAGCGCCACCCCGAAGGCGGCCGGCGGCATCGCGGCGGCCACGAACTGGTAGAACTCCGGCAGCCCGCGCCCGGCGCACAGCCACGCGAGCCGGTCACCGAGGACCGCGCCCAGCGCGGCCGCGCAGAAGACCAGCACCCGGCCGCCGACCAGCACCGAGGCGGCCCCGGCGAGCAGCCCCGCGGCCGCCGTCAGCACCCACGTGGGATACGGGTGCCGGTTGCGCCGGATCTCGGCGAGGCGCCGGTAGGCCTCTTCCAGCGTGATGTCGGTGTCCGGCGAGCTGATGTCGGCCACCAGCCGGAACACCGCCGCCAGACGGGTGTAGTCGGTGCCCCGGCGGCGCACCGTCCGGCTCGCCGAGACCGGATCGTCGACCAGCGACGGCTGGTGCGTGATCGACAGCATGGTGAAGGTGACTGTCGGCTCGCAGCGGTCCAGCCCGTAGGAGCGGGCCACGGCGAACATCGCCGCCTCCACGTCCTCGGAGCCCTCGCCGCCCGACAGCAGCAGCTCGCCGATGCGCAGCGTCAGGTCGAGCACGCGGCCCACGGCGGGCCCCGCCTCGCTCGGCCGCTGCACGAGGTCCGGTACGGGGCGCACGTCCACCGGCATGCGCAGCATCGTGCGCATGCGGTCCTGCCAGGGCGACTCCTTCAGCCGGACGGCGGGGAAGCCCTGGCCGGGGGTGTAGGCGGGAGGGGATTGCGCGGCGCTGTAGGTGGCCGGCGCGGCGAAGGCCGAGCCCTCCGGCTCGGGCGGGGCCGGACCGGTGTTCGGCGGGCGGACGAACTCGGAGGTGGGCTGGTCGTCGTCGGCCGTGTCCGGCTCCATGCCCGGAGGCGGCGTGAAGGCGCTGTGCGCCTCGTCGGACTGGGGCTTCTTGTCCTCCGCCCCGTCGGCCTCCGCCACGCGTCCTCCTGTTCGTGATCACCCGGATCATCAGTATGCGGAACCGTTTCCTCCCCGTCGAAACCTGGCTCCCCCGGAAGCACGACGGCGGGCGGCATCCCCGAGGGAATGCCGCCCGCCGTCATGCTTCGGAGGGCGCGGGGGAGTGCCCCGGCCCTGCTACCACCGAGCCTGGGCTCAGTGGTGGCCGCCCTGCGCCTCCAGGCGCTTGTACGAGGCCTCGATCTCGGCCTCGGCCTCGGCGCGGCCGACCCAGTTCGCGCCCTCGACCGACTTGCCCGGCTCCAGGTCCTTGTAGACCTCGAAGAAGTGCTGGATCTCCAGGCGGTCGAACTCGGACACGTGGTGGATGTCGCGCAGGTGCTCGACGCGCGGGTCGGAGGCCGGCACGCAGAGCAGCTTGTCGTCGCCGCCCGCCTCGTCCGTCATGCGGAACATGCCGATGGCGCGGCACTTGATCAGGCAGCCCGGGAAGGTCGGCTCGTCGAGGATGACCAGCGCGTCCAGCGGGTCGCCGTCCTCACCGAGGGTGTTCTCGACGAAGCCGTAGTCGGCCGGGTAGCTGGTCGAGGTGAAGAGGCGACGGTCCAGACGGATCCGGCCGGTCTCGTGGTCCACCTCGTACTTGTTCCGCGAACCCTTGGGGATCTCGATGGTGACGTCGAACTCCACGTCCTGCTCCTCCATGATCAGCTTCATTGCTTCGAGACGGCATTGATTCAACTGCGTGCGCGTCCGGCCCGTCCCTCTCGGGTGGGGTGCCATGCTCGCGGCAAGACGCAGTGGTTAAGTGTCCCTCACGCATATGTGTGATCGCGAAAGGGGCTGGTCCGAGATGCCATTGGTCAAGACGTGGCAGCTCACCGCGGGTGCGGCCGTCGCCGGCCTCGCCCTGTCGGTGGCAGCCGTGACCGCCGCCGGTCCGTGGGACTCCGGCCAGCGTAAGGCCGAGCGGGACGCGGCTGCCTCCTGGAGCCGCACGGGTGGTGCAGATCACGGTGGCGCGGCCGGCGCCGAGCGCCTTCCGCAGGCCGCGCCCAGTGCCCCCGGGGTCCTGGCCGCCGTCGGGCCCGGCGTTCCGCAGGGGCAGGCCGCCGCGGCCGCACCGGCCGGCACACTGGCCGCCAGGCTGGGCCCGCTGCTGGCCGATCCGGCCCTCGGCACCGTCCGTACCGCCTCCGTCGTGGACACCGCCACCGGACAGGTGCTCTACGAGTCCGGGGCGCGGACCGCGATGACGCCCGCCTCCACCGTCAAGATCGCCACCGCGGCCGCCGTCCTGGCCGCGCTCGGGCCCGAGCACCGGATCAGGACCACCGTCGTGCCCGGCGCCGCCCCCGGCCAGATCGTCCTCGTCGGCGGCGGCGACCCCTCCCTCACCGCGAAGCGGAAGAACCCCGCCGGTGCCGGCGGCAGCCTCGTCGTCCTCGCCGCCGACGCCGCGCAGGCGCTCAAGGCCGCCGGCACCGACACCGTGACCCTCGGGTACGACGACAGCCTCTACAGCGGCCCCGTCCGGCACCCGATCGGCGTCAACCCCAACATCGCCCCGGTGACCGCACTGGCGGCCGACGAGGGCCGCCCCGACGACTCCGTCTCCGGGCCCGTGGACCGCACCGACGACCCGGCCGGTGCCGCCGCCCGCGCCTTCGGCGCCCTGCTGGCGGAGCGCGGCATCACGGTCACCGGGGAACCCGCCCGGGCCAGGCCGGCCGCCGGTGCCCAGCCGCTGGCCGTCACCCGGTCCGCCCCGGTGGCCGGCCTCGTCGAGCGGATGCTGACCAACAGCGACAACGACATCGCCGAGGCCCTCGCCCGGCAGACCGCCCTCGCCTCCGGCCGGCCCGCCAGCTTCGAGGGGGCCGAGAAGGCCGTCACCGAACGGCTCGCCGGCCTCGGCATCGACACGAGCGGCTCCCGCTTCGCCGACGGCAGCGGACTGAGCCGCGCCGACAAGGTCAGCGCAAGCCTGCTGACCGGCCTGCTCACCAAGGCCGCCGACCCGCAGCGCCCCGAGCTGCGGCCCGTCCTCACCGGGCTGCCCGTCGCCGGATTCACCGGGACCCTGCGCGCCCGCAACGCGGGCACCTCCCCGGCGGCCGGCCTGGTCCGCGCCAAGACCGGCACCCTCACCGGAGTGAACTCCCTGTCCGGCACCGTGGTCGACCCCGCCGGCAGGCTCCTCGCCTTCGCCTTCCTCACGGCGAACAGCCCCGGCCCCCAGGGTGCCGAGAAGGGCCTCGACAAGCTGGCCGCAGCTGTCGCGGGCGCTCCGTAAGGGGTCCGCCGGACGCCTCCCCCACGTACGGTTGACGCATGACGAGCATCAGTGGTGCGGAGATGGTCGACTGGAACCTCGCGGTCGCGACCGCGACCCGGCTGGTACGTCCCGGCCCGGAGGTCACCCGGGACGAGGCACGGGCCGTCGTCGCCGAGCTGCGCGGGCACGCCAGGACCTCGGAACGGCACGTACGCGAGTTCACCCGGATGATCCCGGACGGCGCCGCCGTCCCCGACACCCCCGTCCTGGTCGTCGACCGGGCCGGCTGGGTCAAGGCCAACGTCGCCGGATTCCGGGAGCTGCTCATGCCGCTCCTCGGCAAGATGCAGGACCGCCGCGCGGCCGCCCCCGGCGGAGCCGTGCTCGGGGCCGTCGGCGGCAAGGTCACCGGCGTCGAGCTGGGCATGCTGCTCAGCTTCCTGGCCTCTCGGGTCCTGGGGCAGTACGAGACCTTCGCGCCCGTCTCCCGCGACCTGCCGGCCTCCGCGGCGGGCGGCCGGCTGCTGCTCGTCGCCCCGAACATCGTGCACGTCGAGCGCGAGCTGGAGGTGGCCCCGCACGACTTCCGGCTCTGGGTCTGCCTGCACGAGGAGACGCACCGTACCCAGTTCACGGCCGTCCCGTGGCTGCGGGCCCACCTCGAAGGCGAGATCCAGACGTTTCTCGGCGCCACCGACGTGGACCCGATGACCGTCCTCGAACGCATCCGGGAGGCCGCCCAGTCCTTCGCCGGCGCCCGCCCCGACGCCGAGCGCGGAGACGAGGGCCGCTCCCTCGTCGAGCTCGTGCAGACCCCCGAGCAGCGCGAGATCCTCGGCCGCCTCACCGCCGTCATGTCCCTGCTGGAGGGCCACGCCGACTTCGTCATGGACGGCGTCGGCCCCCAGGTGGTGCCCTCGGTCGCCGAGATCCGGGAGAAGTTCCAGCAGCGCCGCGCCAGCGGAGCGGGTCGGCTCGACGCCGCCCTGCGCAAGCTGCTCGGCCTCGACGCCAAGCTGCGCCAGTACCGCGACGGCGAGCGCTTCGTGCGTGCCGTCGTCGGCCAGGTGGGCATGGACGGCTTCAACCGGGTCTGGACCTCACCGAACACGCTGCCCACCAAGGCGGAGATCGACCGGCCCGCGGACTGGGTGGCCCGGGTCCACGGCAAGGGGGGCGAGACGGGAGGGGAGACCGGCGGGGAGGACCGGGAGGGCTGACACCCGGGCGCATGGGCCCGCCGCGCGCCGGCGGGCCCGTGCCGCACGGTCCCGGCGCTTCTCCCACGTTCACCCGCGCCACACGTGACGGAGAGGCCTAAACATGTCTCACTGGGGGAAGCAGCATCACCCGTCCGAGGGACCGTGAGCCGTAGAAGGGCGTGCGATGCTCGGGGAACGGCTCGGTTCTGTCACCATCGACGCACTCTGAGTGACATCCTCTCCGTTCTGCGGGGGTAGTCGGGCAAGCGCCCCCGCACACCACCCGAAGCCTCCGAGGCATCCCAACTCCATCGAAGGGCACCGGACATGGGTCCCCATCCTGCGGTCGCGGCGATACGCCTGGCGGTCCGCCGCGTACTCCACGACGTCCTCACCGACCTCACCGACCTCCCCCGGACTCCGTCCGGAGGCATCCCCCGTGCCGACCGTCGCACCGGCTCGGGCACCCCGCCACTCGTGCTCGTCGCCTGCTCCGGCGGCGCCGACTCCATGGCCCTCGCCTCGGCCCTCGCCTTCGAGGCCCCCAAACTCGGTATCCGGGCCGGCGGCATCACCGTCGACCACGGACTGCAGGCCGGCTCCGACCAGCGGGCCGCCGAAGTCGTCGCCCGCATGACCTCCCTCGGCCTGGACCCGGTGGAGTCCGTCGCCGTGCGCGTCGGCCGCGGCGCAGGCCCCGAGGCCGCCGCCCGCGACGCCCGCTACGGCGCCCTGGACGAGGCCGCCGACCGCCTCGGTGCCGCCGCGGTGCTGCTCGGCCACACTCGGGACGATCAAGCGGAAACCGTCCTGCTGGGACTCGCCCGCGGATCCGGCATCCGCTCGCTCTCCGGCATGGCCGAAGTCTCCGGCGGTCCCGGACGCAGCCACCGCTACCGCCGCCCCTTCCTCCAGGTCGACCGGCAGACCGCCCGCAAGGCGTGCATGGTGCAGTCCCTGGCCGTCTGGGACGACCCGCACAACATGGACCCCGCCTACACCCGCTCCCGCCTGCGCCACGAGGGACTGCCCGCCTTGGAGAAGGCGCTCGGCAAGGGTGTCGTGGAGGCCCTCGCCCGTACCGCCCAGCTCTCCCGCGACGACGCCGACGCGCTCGACGCCTGGGCCGCCGAGGCGGACCGCGGCGTACGCGACGAGGACGGCCGCCTGGAGTGCGCCAAGCTGTACGCCCTCCCCCCGGCCGTCCGCCGCCGGGTGCTGCGCAGGGCCGTCGTCGCCGCCGGCTCCCCCGCGGGCTCCCTCTTCGCGCGCCACATCGAGGAAGTCGACCGCCTCATCACCGGATGGCGCGGTCAGGGTGCCATCAACCTGCCCGGCCGGGTGGAGGCCCAGCGCCAGGGTGGCAGACTTGTCATCCGGCAGGGCTGATTGGTGCTGAAACACGGCTGAGTCCTCCGGGGGCCACCCCGGAGCCCCGGCCGACAACGAAAGTGATGCGGGTGGACGAGAAGGACATGGGCAACGACCTCCAGTCGGTGCTCATCACCAAGGAAGAGATCGACGCGAAGCTGGCCGAGCTGGCCGCGAAGATCGACGCGGAGTACGCGGGCAAGGACCTGCTCATCGTCGGCGTGCTCAAGGGCGCCGTCATGGTGATGGCGGACCTGGCGCGCGCCTTGTCCACCCCGCTCACCATGGACTGGATGGCGGTGTCCTCGTACGGCGCCGGAACCCAGTCCTCCGGCGTGGTGCGGATCCTCAAGGACCTGGACACCGACATCAAGGACAAGCACGTCCTGATCGTCGAGGACATCATCGACTCCGGGCTGACGCTGTCCTGGCTGCTGTCGAACCTGGGCTCCCGCCAGCCGGCCTCTCTGGAGGTCGTCACGCTGCTGCGCAAGCCCGAGGCCGCGAAGGTCGCGATCGACGTGAAGTGGGTCGGCTTCGACATCCCCAACGAGTTCGTCGTGGGCTACGGCCTCGACTACGCGGAGAAGTACCGCAACCTGCCGTTCGTCGGCACCCTCGCCCCGCACGTCTACGGCGGCTGACCCCGAGCGGCCCCCTGGGAACCACCGGCCCGGCCGGGGAACCCGGGGGCGGTTCCCGCCGTTGGAGCAGGGGAAGGCGGGTCTGTCACCCGTCCCACGGGCCGCGGGTGACAATTCAGGGGTACATTCCGAAGAACAGTCTTTACTCACACAGCAGCATTTACCTACGGGCAGGAGGGACGGGGCGCCTGGCGCCCCGTATGGATGGACGTGAAGCGATACTTCCGTGGGCCGGTCATGTGGATCGTGCTGGCCGTCCTCGCCGTGGTCGTGTTGATGAATGTCGTCGGCTCCGGCGGCGGCTACAAGTCGGTGGACACCAGCGAGGTCATCAAGGCGATCAACACTGGCCAGGTGGAGACAGCCAAGCTGACCACCGGCGACAGCCAGATGATCAAGATTGAGCTCAAGCAAGGCGAGAAGCTCGGCAAGCACGACGGCACCAAGTTCCAGGCCAACTACATCGGGGATCAGGGCGTCCAGCTCGCCCAGACCCTCCAGACCAAGTACGACGCCGGTCAGATCCCGGACGGCTACTCCGTCACCCCGGACAAGACCAGCCCGTTCCTGAGCGTGCTGCTCTCGCTCCTGCCCTTCGTCCTCATCGTCGTTGTCTTCCTGTTCCTGATGAACCAGATGCAGGGCGGCGGCTCCCGAGTCATGAACTTCGGGAAGTCCAAGGCCAAGCTGATCACCAAGGACACCCCGAAGACCACGTTCGCCGACGTCGCGGGCTCGGACGAGGCCGTCGAGGAACTCCACGAGATCAAGGAGTTCCTCCAGGAGCCGGCGAAGTTCCAGGCCGTCGGCGCCAAGATCCCCAAGGGCGTGCTCCTCTACGGCCCGCCCGGCACCGGCAAGACCCTGCTCGCGCGCGCCGTCGCGGGCGAGGCGGGTGTTCCCTTCTACTCGATCTCCGGTTCCGACTTCGTCGAGATGTTCGTCGGCGTCGGTGCCTCGCGTGTCCGCGACCTGTTCGAGCAGGCCAAGGCCAACGCCCCGGCGATCGTCTTCGTCGACGAGATCGACGCCGTCGGCCGGCACCGCGGTGCGGGCCTCGGCGGCGGCCACGACGAGCGCGAGCAGACCCTCAACCAGCTGCTCGTCGAGATGGACGGCTTCGACGTGAAGGGCGGCGTCATCCTGATCGCCGCCACGAACCGGCCCGACATCCTGGACCCGGCGCTCCTGCGCCCGGGCCGCTTCGACCGGCAGATCGCGGTCGACCGTCCCGACATGCAGGGCCGTCTGGAGATCCTCAAGGTCCACCAGAAGGGCAAGCCGGTCGCCCCGGACGTGGACCTGGGCGCCGTCGCCCGCCGCACCCCGGGCTTCACCGGTGCCGATCTCTCCAACGTCCTCAACGAGGCCGCGCTCCTCACGGCCCGCTCGGACAAGAAGCTGATCGACAACCACGTCCTGGACGAGGCGATCGACCGTGTCGTGGCGGGCCCGCAGAAGCGGACCCGGATCATGTCGGACCGCGAGAAGAAGATCACCGCGTACCACGAGGGCGGACACGCCCTGGTCGCGGCGGCCTCGCCGAACTCCGACCCGGTCCACAAGATCACGATCCTGTCCCGCGGCCGGGCCCTGGGCTACACCATGGTCCTGCCCGACGAGGACAAGTACTCGACCACGCGCAACGAGATGCTCGACCAGCTGGCGTACATGCTGGGCGGGCGCGCGGCCGAGGAGCTGGTCTTCCACGACCCGACCACGGGCGCGGCGAACGACATCGAGAAGGCCACGGCCACGGCGCGGGCCATGGTCACGCAGTACGGCATGACCGAGCGCCTCGGCGCGATCAAGTTCGGCGGCGACAACACCGAGCCGTTCCTGGGCCGCGAGATGTCGCACCCGCGGGACTACTCGGAAGAGGTCGCGGCGCTGGTCGACGAAGAGGTCAAGAAGCTCATCGAGACCGCGCACAACGAGGCCTGGGAGATCCTCGTCGAGAACCGCGACGTCCTCGACAACCTGGTCCTCGCGCTGCTGGAGAAGGAGACGCTGGGCAAGGAGGAGATCGCCGAGATCTTCTCGACCATCGTCAAGCGTCCGGCCCGCCCCGCGTGGACCGGATCCTCCCGCCGCACCCCCTCCACCCGTCCGCCGGTGCTCTCCCCCAAGGAGCTGCAGCTGACGAACGCGGCGAACGGCACGTCCGCCGTCACGCCGGTCTCCACGGAGAAGGGCATCGAGGTGGCTCCGGAGGACCTCCCGGAGTAGCCGGAGGGTCGATCCACCCGGAATGGAAGCCGCGCCCCCCAGGCTCTAGCCTGGGGGGCGCGGCACATGAGTACGACCGCGTGTGCGGACAGGAACGAGGATGAGATGACCGACCCAGTGACCCTGACCGGTGGCGAGGGCAGGATCGGCGAGTTCGACGAGAAGCGCGCGGAGGCTGCGGTCCGTGAACTCCTGATCGCGGTCGGCGAGGACCCGGACCGCGAGGGCCTCCTGGAGACGCCGGCGCGCGTGGCGCGTGCCTACCGGGAGATCCTCGCCGGCATGTGGCAGGAGCCGGAGGACGTACTGACGACGGTGTTCGACCTGGGGCATGACGAGATGGTCCTGGTGAAGGACATCGAGATCGTTTCCCTGTGTGAGCACCATCTGCTGCCGTTCCACGGAGTCGCGCACGTCGGCTACATCCCGTCGGAGAACGGCAAGATCACGGGCCTGTCGAAGCTCGCCCGCCTTGTGGAGGTCTACGCCCGACGACCGCAGGTCCAGGAGCGCCTCACGACGCAGATAGCGGACTCCCTCATGGAGATCCTTGATGCGCGCGGGGCCATCGTGGTGATCGAGGCGGAGCACATGTGCATGTCGGTCCGCGGCATCCGCAAGCCGGGCGCCAAGACCACCACGTCCGCAGTTCGGGGCCAGCTCCGTACCACGGCCACCCGGGCCGAGGCGATGAGCCTCATCATGGCTCGCTAGCGGCACTGTCAGCGCTGTCCGCTACGGTCCCCCTCCGAGACTTCAGTTCGCGGAGGGGGACCGATGCTGTGGGCTTCCGGCGCGCACCCCATCCTGACGTCCTGGTGAACGGGCACCTGGTCCGCGCCCCGTGGGAGGCCTGACGGCGAACGGGACGCCCTACGCCCGGGCGGGGGTCTCCGGGGCGGGGTCCTCGTCCTCGGGGAGCTTCAGGACGCGCTCCAGGAAGAGCGCGGCGGCGATGACCGCGATGCCTGCCAGGACGGAGAATCCGGCGTACCAGGCCTGGTCGCGGCGGGCGGGGACATCGAGGGAGTCGGTCAGCAGGAAGACCCCCACACCGCCGTACATGCCCGCCACCAGCGCGGCCACCAGCGCGCTGGCCTGTCCGAAGACCACCGCGCGGGCCGCCATGAGCGGCTCCACGCCCTTCGCGCCCGGGCGGCGCTCCCGCTGGGCCTTGAGCCGGGCCTTCAGGGACAGTGCGGTGGCCAGCAGCACCACGGCAATGGCCCCCAGGACGATCGGGGCGGCCAGCGGAACGCCCGGCAGGGTGCCGTACGCGTTCCACAGCCGGGCACCGGCCCAGGACAGGACCCCGGCGACCACGAAGATGCCCGCCAGGACCCCCGGCCTCAGTTGCTTCACTTGCCCGTCCCCACTTTCAGCGAGTAGCCGTGAACAGGCTACTAACGACTACTCGGGGAGGTGGAGTTCCAGGTCGGGGCGCGGCGTGACGCCGCTCAGGCCGATTCCGGCCAGGAGGCCGGCGACCGGGCCCCGGCCCGGGAGCTGGGCCTCCGGGTCGATGTCGTGCCAGGGGGCCAGCACGAAGGCGCGCTGGTGGGCACGGGGGTGCGGGAGGGTGAGGACCGGGTCGTCGCAGACGCGGTCGGCGTACGCCACGATGTCGACGTCGATCGTGCGCGGGCCCCAGCGCTCCTCGCGGACGCGGTCGAAGGCCTCCTCGATGGCCTGCCCGCGCTCCAGCAGCGAGGACGGGGGCAGGGTGGTCTTCACCGCGATGACCGCATTGAGGTACGAGGGCTGCGAGCCGGCCTCGACGCCCCACGGCTCGGTCTCGTAGACGGGGGAGACGGCCTTGACCCGCAGGCCGGGGGTGTCGCCGAGGGCGTCGATGGCGCCCTGGAGGGTCTCCAGGCGGTTGCCGAGGTTCGCGCCGAGCGCGATGACGGCCCATTTGGGGTTGGACAGGGTCACGTCCGCCGCGTCGACCGCCTCGACGACGGAGGCGGGTACCGGCTGGACGGTGGGGTCGCTCTGAGCGTTCAGTCCGTTGTTCATGCGCGGCTCCGGGTGATCGTGATGGTCACGTCGTCGAACGGGACGGTGATGGGAGCGTCCGGCTTGTGGACGACGACCTCCACCTGCGCCACCGCTTCGTGCTTCAGACACTGCTGGGCGATCCGCTCGGCCAGGGTCTCGATCAGGTCGACGGGCTCGCCCTGGACGACGTCGACGACCTCCTCGGCGACCACCCCGTAGTGCACGGTCTTCGCCAGGTCGTCCCCGGCCGCCGCCGGGCGGGTGTCGAGGTGCAGCACGAGGTCGACGATGAAGGTCTGGCCCTCCTCGCGCTCCCGGGGGAAGACGCCGTGGTGCCCGCGAGCCTTGAGGCCGCGCAGCGCGACACGATCCACGCGAATCACTCCTGCTTTCGTAAGTGCTTCCGGTCCCGGTGCTCCCCGGGGCCATGGGCCTGCGCCGAGTGCGGTCGGCGTCGTCCGACTTCGAATTTACCTGCGAAACAGTCCGGCCCCCGCCGTAGGGGTCAGGAGGAGGGGTCCTCGTCGTCCTCGTCGGACTCCGTGAGGACGGGAGAACCGTGGTGGGACCACAGGCGCCAGCCCCCCGATGTGCGTCGGAACACATTCGTGGCGACGACCAGCTGGCCGACGAGCGGGCCGAGCTCTCCGCCGTCCTCGGCGGGTCCGCCGCTGAGGATGTTCTCGGTGCACGTCACCAGTGCCGTGTCACCTATGACGGCCACCTTGGTGTCGGTGAGGAAGAACTGGATGTACTCGGTGTGGGACATGATCAGCGCGTACGAGCGCAGTACCTCGCCCCGGCCGGAGAGCACCGGCCAGCCGGGATGCACGCAGGAGATCTCGTCCTCCAGCCAGAGTGCCGACAGAGCGTCGAAGTCCCCCCGCTCCATTGCCTCGTAGAAGGCCGTGTTGACCTCTTCGACCGCTTCGATGTCGGTTCTGCTCACTGTTCTCCTTGTCGGTCGATGAGGGTCAGAGTGCCCCTTCCACGGCGCGGGCCACCCGAACCGCGTCCGCGGTCGCCCGTACCTCGTGGACCCGTACGGCCCAGGCACCCTGGTGCGCGGCGATCGCGGAGACGGCGGCCGTGGCGGCGTCCCGTTCGCGGGCCGGCGGCGGGGCGGCGTCCGTGCCGCCGGCCAGGACCCGGCCGAGGAAGCGCTTCCGCGAGGCGGCGACCAGCAGCGGGAAGCCGAGGGCGCGCAGGTCGGCCATGTGCGCGACCAGGGCCAGGTCGTGGTCGGCGTTCTTGGCGAAGCCAAGGCCGGGGTCGACGAGGAGCCGCTCGGGGGCGATGCCGCCGGCGACGACCGCGTCGATCCGGGCCCGGAGTTCGGCGGTGACCTCGGCGATCACGTCGTCGTAGACGGCGAGGCTGTTCATGTCGGCGCTGAAGCCGCGCCAGTGCATGACCACGAAGGGGACCTCGGCGGCGGCGACGGCCGGGATCATGCCGGGGTCGGCGAGGCCGCCGCTGACGTCGTTGACCAGGGCGGCTCCGGCGTCGACGGCCCGGGCGGCGACGGTCGCCCGCATGGTGTCGACGGAGACGGTGACGCCCTCGGAGGCCAGGCCGCGCACCACCGGGACGACACGCCGCAGCTCCTCCTCCTCGTCGACGCGGGAGGCGCCGGGACGGGTGGACTCGCCGCCGACGTCCACGAGGTCGGCGCCCTGGGCCACCAGGTCGAGCCCGCGCTTGACGGCGGCGGTGGTGTCGAACCAGCGACCGCCGTCGGAGAAGGAGTCGGGGGTCACGTTGACGACGCCCATGACCGCGCAGCGGTCCCATTCGGGCAGTCCTGCGACCCGGCCCCGGTCGATGGCTCCGCGCTTGGTGTTCATGGGTCAAGGGTAGGGCTGACCTGGATATGACAGCCCCTGACGTGTTCCGGCGGGCGGGGACGGAGGGGCCCCGGGGCTCCGCCGGGGTGCGCCGAAGGCCCGGTCGGTCGCCGGCCGGGCCTTCGGGGATGTCGCGGGTGCGGGTGCGGTGCGGGTGTACGGGTACGGGTGGCTGCTAGGCGGCCTGGACCTCGCGTTCGGCCTGCTTCGGGACGGACGCCACCAGGTTGTGCGTACAGGTGCGGACCGGCTTGGGACGGCGGCGGGCGGCGAAGAGGCGGGGCAGGGCCAGCGTCACGAAGCCCTCGGCCTGCATGGCGGCGAAGCCGATGCGGGGCAGGTCGCGGGTGGCGCGGAAGACCACGAAGCGCGGCTCCCAGCGGGGGCGGAACTTTGCGTTGAACTTGTACAGCGACTCGATCTGGAACCAGCGCGAGAGGAAGACCAGCAGGCTGCGCCACATGCGCAGGACGGGGCCGGCGCCGATCTTCTCGCCACGGGCCAGTGCGGAGCGGAACATCGCGAAGTTCAGCGAGACCCGCTCGATGCCGAGGGCCGGGGCCGCTTCCAGGGAGGCGACGATCAGCAGTTCGTTCATGCCCGGGTCGGCGCCGCGGTCGCGGCGCATCAGCTCCAGGGACATGCCGTCCTTGCCCCACGGCACGAAGTGCTGGATGGCCTTCAGATCGCCGAAGGGGCTGGTGTCGCCCTCCTCCACGCGGTGTGCGGTGGCGATGAAGCAGTCGCCGTCGCCCGGGTCGCCGACGCGGCCGAGCGCCATCGAGAAGCCGCGCTCGGTGTCGGTGCCGCGCCAGGCCTCGGCCGCGCCGCGGACCTGCTCCAGCTCCGCGTCGGTCAGTTCGCTGACCCGGCGGACCTTGGTGGTGTAGCCGTTGCGCTCGATGCGCTTCACCATCTGGCGGACATTGCGCATGGCGCGGCCCGAGAGGGAGAAGTCTTTGACATCGACAATCGCCTCGTCACCCAGCTCCAGGGCGTCGAGTCCGGTCTCGCGGGTCCACACCTCGCCGCCGGTCTCGCTGCAGCCCATGACCGCCGGGGTCCAGGAGTGGGCCTTGGCCTCCTCCATGAACCGCTCGATCGCGCCGGGCCACGCCTCCACGTCGCCGATCGGGTCGCCGGAGGCGAGCATCACGCCGGAGACGACGCGGTAGGTGACGGCGGCCTTGCCGCTGGGGGAGAAGACGACGGCTTTGTCGCGGCGGAGGGCGAAGTGGCCGAGGGAGTCCCGTCCGCCGTGCCTGGCGAGCAGCTCGCGCAGCCTGCCCTCGTCGTCGGCGGTGAGCCGGGCGGCCGGGTGCTCGGGGCGCAGGGCCAGGTAGATGGTGGTGAGGGCGGTCAGCATGCCGAGTGCGCCGAGGGAGTAGCCGACGGTCCAGGACACCCGGCCGGCGTAGTCGACGGGGCCCTCGAAGCCGAAGAGGCCGTAGACGACGTGGGTGATCTGCTCGTACAGGCTCGGGGTGCCGACGACCTTGCCCGGGTGGACGTTGACGATGACCAGGCCCAGGCCGATGGAGCCGGCGCTCATCAGGACGAAGTTCGCCAGTGCCTTCCAGCGGCTGCGCGGGTCCGGCAGCGCCTTGAACTCGCCCTGGTGGCGCAGCAGCAGCGCGAGGAGCACCGCCGCGATGACCACACCGATGATCGAGTGGCGGTAGATGAACTGCGCGGCCGCGCCCGCGGGCAGCAGGACGACGGCGGCCCGCCAGGCGCGCCGCTTGTGCCGCTTGAGGCCGTGGGCGAGCAGCAGGAGCAGTACGCCCGCGCTGATGGACAGGGCGGCGGCGAACGGTCCGAGGGAGCCGGGCAGCACCTCGGTGACCGCGTGGATCCGGCTGTGCCGGAAGCGCGGGAAGACGCCCGCCGCGATGTCCAGAAGGCCGACGATCATGACGGCCGTACCTACCAGGCCGGGCACCGACTCCGGCTGTGGGCCCCTGAGGATTCGGCGGACCCTGCTCGGAACCTGTCCCGACTTATCGCCATCTATCCTGCTAGACATCGCTTCCCGTTGCTCCGCGAGAGATCATGTGGCCGAAGGCCGCGACAGCCTCCGGTGTGTGGTGCGTCCCCTAGGACGGCATCGACGGACAGCGGGTTCACTCTTCCGCCGGAAATTTCCAGTCCTGCCATCAGAAAGTCGACTGACTGCTCATGGGTCTCACCAGTAATACGGTCCTGGCGCTGGCCGTCCTCGCCGGTGTGCTGCTGTTCGCGGCCACCATCTGGTTCTGGCCGAAGCTCTCGGGCCGCAGCTGGCGTACGGTCGCCGGCCGTGTCGGGCTCCTGCTGGCGACCCAGCTGGCGCTGTTCTCCGCGGTGGGGCTCGCGGCCAACAAGTCCTTCCTGTTCTACGGTTCCTGGGCGGACCTGTTCGGCCGGGAGACGTCGATGGGCAAGGTCGTCGACCACTCCATGAGCAGCAAGGACATCAAGGTCGTCGACAAGCAGAAGCTGGACGTCCCCGGTGGCGCCAAGCCCCAGGTGGGCGGTCAGATCCTGAAGGTCGCCATATCGGGGCAGAAGTCGAAGATAACGAGCCCCGGCTACGTCTGGCTCCCGCCGGAGTACTTCCAGCCGCAGCACAAGGACGAGAACTTTCCGGCGTCCGTCGTCCTGACGGGCTACCCGGGCACCGCCGAGAACCTGATCAAAGGGCTCGACTACCCGATGAAGGCCTTCAGCCTCTCCAAGTCGGGCAAGATGAAGCCGATGATCCTGGTCATGCTGCGCCCGACGGTGGCGCCGCCACGGGACACCGAGTGCGTCGACGTCCCCGGAGGCCCGCAGACGGAGACCTTCTTCGGGGTGGACCTTCCGCAGGCCATCCAGGACACCTTCCGGGTCGGGCGGAAGCCCGAGAACATGGGCTTCATCGGCAACTCCACCGGCGGTTACTGCGCTCTGAAGATCGCCGCGCACTACCCGCAGACCTACGGTGCCGCGGCGGGGCTGTCCGCGTACTACGACGCTCCCGACGACCCGACGACCGGTGACCTCTTCCACGGCGACGAGAAGCTGAAGAAGCGCGCGGACATCCTGCACGTGATGGAGAACAAGAAGCCGGCCGGTACGTCCTTCCTCGTCACCAGCAGTGAGAAGGGTGAGCCGAACCTGGCGGACACCCGGAAGTTCATCAAGAAGGTGCAGGGCCCGGACCGGGTCTCGTCCATCATCCTCGACAGCGGCGGCCACAACTTCAACACCTGGCGCCGGGAGATCCCGCCGATGCTGATGTGGATGAGCGGCCGCATCCAGGCCTGACGGCCGTGCGGTGCGACCGCGTGCAGAGGGGCCCGACCGGGAGGTCGGGCCCCTCTGCCGTGCCGCCTCCTCACGCCTGCTGCAACTCGGCCCGGCGCAGGGCCCGGTGGACGCCTTCCGGGGTCAGTACGCCGGCCAGCTCGCCGGTGTCGGGGTCCGTCACGCCGATCCGGCCCGAGTCCTCCTGCAGCAGGGCGGCGAGCGCCTCGCGCAGCGTCGCGCCGAGCTCCACCGACACCCCGGGCGCCGGTCCCCCGGCCGGTGCGAGGTCGCCGGTCCCGAGCGTGGTGACGGCGAGCCGCTTGAGCCCCCGGTCGGCGCCGACGAAGGAGGCCACGTACGGGGTGGCCGGGGCTCCGAGGACCGCCGCCGGGCGGTCGAACTGCTCGATGGTGCCGGTCCCGTAGACCGCGATCCGGTCGCCGAGCCGGATGGCCTCCTCCAGGTCGTGCGTGACCAGCAGGATCGTCTTGCGCACGGTCTTCTGGAGGGTCAGGAACTCGTTCTGCAGCCGCTCGCGCACCACCGGGTCCACGGCGCCGAAGGGTTCGTCCATCAGCAGCACCGGCGGGTCGGCGGCGAGCGCGCGGGCCACGCCGACGCGCTGGCGCTGCCCGCCGGAGAGCTGTTGCGGGTACCGGCTCCCGTACACCGACGGGTCCAGTCCGACCAGTTCCAGCAGCTCGGCGGCCCGGGCGCGGGCGGCGGCCCTGGGGGTGCCGGTCAGCTGCGGCACGGTCGCGGTGTTCTCCAGCACGGTCTTGTGCGGGAAGAGCCCGACCTGCTGGATGACGTAGCCGATGCGGCGGCGCAGTTCGACGGGGTCGGCGGCGGCGATGTCCTCGCCCCCCAGCAGGATCCGGCCGGAGGTCGGCTCGATGAGCCGGTTGACCATCTTCATCGTGGTCGTCTTGCCGCAGCCGGACGGTCCGACCAGCGTGACCAGCTCTCCTTCCGCCACCTCGAAGGACAGGTCCTCGACGGCCGTCGTCCCGTCGGGGTAGCGCTTGGTCACATGCTCGAATCGGATCACGGATCCATCTTTCCTCACGCGCGCCGTCCGCAGGTGAAGGTCATGGCGTCCTCGTGCGAAGGATTCCGGCCATCTGCCGCGATGGGGGTTAGGGTCGTCCAAGGCAGTGGGGTCGATCGTGTGTACGTGTGAGGGCGGGGGGTGAGGCGCGTGGCGGGGCAGAACTGCCTGGTGGCGAACGACTGGATCTGCTGGGACTACGTCACCTCGCGCTCGCGGGAACTCACCGACGCCACCGTCGAGCACGTGTGGATTACCGGGGTGTCCGTCCTGATCGGCCTGGTCGTGGCCGTGCCGCTCGCCCTGCTGGCCCGCCGCGGTCGGCGCTGGTCGGCGCCCGTGCTCACCTTCACCACCCTGCTCTACACGATCCCCTCGCTGGCCATGTTCTCCCTGCTGCTGCCCGTGTTCGGGCTGTCGGCGGCGCTGGTGGTGACCGGGCTGGTGCTGTACTCGCTGACCATCCTGGTCCGCAATGCGCTGGCCGGCCTGGAGGCCGTTCCCGAGGAGGTCCGGGAGGCCGCGCGCGGCATGGGATACGGCCCCGGACGGTTGCTGTGGCAGGTGGAACTGCCGCTGGCGCTGCCCGCGCTGCTGGCCGGCGTGCGGATCGCGACGGTCTCGACGATCGCGCTCACCACGGTCGGCTCCATCGTCGGCAAGGGCGGCCTCGGCAACCTCATCGCGCCCGCGGTGAGCAGTTCGTTCAAGGCGCAGGTCCTCACCGCGTCGGTGCTGTGCGTGCTGCTGGCGCTCGTCGCGGACCTGCTGCTGCTCGGCCTGCAGCGGCTGCTGACGCCCTGGACTCGGGCGGGCGGCAGGCCGGCCGCCCGCGGGAAGGGCGCGTGAGGGCATGGGTGCGGTGACGGGGGCCTGGGACTGGCTCACGAGCGGTGCCAACTGGGCCGGGGAGGACGGCGTCTGGCACCGGCTCGGCGAGCACGTCTACGTCAGTGGGCTCGCCCTGGCGATCGCCTGCGCGATCGCGCTGCCGGTCGGCCTGTACCTCGGCCACCTGGGCCGGGGCGGCACGCTCGCGGTCAACGTCTCCAACGTCGGGCGGGCGGTGCCGGTCTTCGCGGTGCTGGCGCTCTTCATGGTCTCCCCGCTGCGCAACGCGGGCTACCTGCCGACGGTGGCCGCGCTCGTGCTGTTCGCCGTCCCGCCCCTGCTGACCAATGCGTACGTCGGCATGCGGGAGGTGGACCGCTCGGTGGTGGAGGCCGCCCGCGGGATGGGCATGTCCGGCGGTCAGCTCTTCTGGCGGGTGGAACTCCCGCTCGCGCGCGGCCTGGTGATGACCGGGCTGCGGTCGGGTTCGGTCCAGGTCATCGCCACGGCCACGATCGCCGCCATGGTCGGGCAGGGCGGTCTCGGCCGGATCATCACCGCCGGGTTCAACACCTACAACACCCCGCAGGTCGTCGCAGGGGCCCTGCTCGTGGCCGCCCTGGCCCTGCTGGTGGAGGGCGTGCTGGTGGCGGCGGAACGGCTGCTGCCCCACGTCGGCGCCCACCGCTGATTCCCCTTACCCACTCCGAACGGAGCAATTCCATGACCAAGACCTCGCGCGTCCTCGGGGCGTCCCTGGGCGTCCTGGCCCTGACGGTGTCGCTGGCCGCCTGCGGGGGCGACAGCCTGGAGAAGAGCAAGGACGGCGGCTCCTCCGCCGCCCCCGCCGGGGGCGGCCGGGGCAGCCTGGTGATCGGCGTGGCCGGGTTCACCGAGTCGAACGTGCTGGCGGAGCTGTATGCGCAGGTCCTGGCGGACGCCGGCTACAGCACGTCCGTCAAGACGGTCAACAACCGCGAGCTGTACGAACCGTCCCTGGAGAAGGGCGAGATCGACGTCGTCCCGGAGTATGCGGCCACGCTCGCGGAGTTCCTGAACGCCAAGGTGAACGGGCCGAAGGCGCCCGAAGAGACTCCGGTCGCGTCGAGTGACGTCGCGGCGACGGTGGCGGGCCTGGAGAAGCTCGCGGCGCCGCTCGGGCTGAAGGTGCTGCCCGCCGGTCCGGCGGTCGATCAGAACGCATTCGCGGTGACCAGGGAATTCGCCGAGAAGAACAACCTCAAGTCCCTTTCCGATCTTGGTAAGTCGGGATTGAAGGTGAAGATCGCGGCGGGTGACGAATGCTCCGTCCGTCCCTTCTGCGGGCCCGGGCTGACGAAGACATACGGAATTCAAGTTTCCGGTATTGACCCGAAGGGCGTCGGCACCCCGCAGGCCAAGCAGGCCGTCAAGGACGGCGTCGACCAGCTCGTCCTCACCACGACCACGGACGCCACCCTCGACAGCTTCGGCCTGGTCCTGCTGGAGGACGACAAGAAGCTCCAGAACGCGGACAACGTGCTGCCGGTGGTCAACGCCAAGGACGCCGGAGCCCCCGAGATCGCGGCCGCGCTCGACACACTGACCAAGGCGCTCACGACCGCCGATCTGATCGAGCTGAACCGGAAGGTGGACGCGGAACGCGCCAAGCCCGCCGACGTCGCGAAGGCCTACCTGGAGTCGAAGGGCCTCGTGAAGAAGTAGTGCCAACTGGTTGATGGAGAAATGTGGGGTAACTACCCGGGAACAGATTGCCGGGTGGGTACCCCACACGACCTCTACGCCCTGTAAATTTCAGGCCATGCCCCGTGGACGCCACCGCAATCCCGAACCCCTGCACCGGCTGCTCACGCCGACGGCCGTCGCCGGTGTGTCCGTCGCCAGCGCCGGCGCCGCCTGGCTGCTGGCCGGCCCCGTCGACGCCACCACGCTGAGGCTGCTCGCGACCCTCGCCGCGGCCGCCGGGATCGCCGGCGCCGTCGTGATGCGAGCCTGGGACCGGGCGGCGGGCCGCCGGGTCGCGGAGCTCGCCCGCGAGCGGGTCAAGGACGAGTGGCGCACGGACGAGCGGATAGCCGAGCTGGAGTCCGACCTCGAAGAGGCCCGGATGCTGCGGGCCCGGCTCGACGCCAAGCTGCGGGCCAAGCGCGTCGAACTCGCCGGCCTGCGGGGCGAGCACGCGGCCCTGCTGCGCCGGTACGCGACGGCCGAGACGGAGCGCGCCAGCGCCCTGGAGAAGGGCCGGCTGCTGGAGATCGAGGCGTCCTCGCCCACGGCCCCGGCCGACCAGAAGCAGCTTCCGGCCGTCTCCGAGGAGCGCACCTCCGCGGGCGCGCCCACCTCCGTCGGCTATGCCCGGGCCCACGCGGCCATGGTGGCGCTGGCCCGCAAGGCCCAGGAGCGGGCGCTGCCCACGGCGCGGGCCGCGCGTGAACTGCCCACGGCCCCGCCGCCGGCGGCCACCGCCGCCACCTCGGTACCGGCCCGCCGTCCCGCGGCCGCAGTGGCCCCCTACGCGGCCCAGCGGCGTACCGCCTCCCGGGTCGAGGGCGGCTTCGACTTCTTCGGGACCAAGAACGCGGCGCAGGCCCGTGCGGCGATCGAGGCGGTCCAGAACGAGGACCTGGCCGACGTGGTGGGAGCCGAGGCGCTGGCCGTGCACAAGGCGGAGTCCGCCGATGAGTCGGCCGGACCGGAGTTCAAGCCGCCGACCGACGAGACCCGCTCGGTGGGCCAGGTCATCGACCTGACGGCCCACGACGAGACCGAGCCGATCGACGTGGTCCGGCTGCGCACCGCCATCTCCTGAGGGGTTGACCCCCTCTCCTCCCCGGTCAGGGCCCGTACGAGGCCACCAGCCGGGCCAGGTGCCGGCCCGCCACCAGGAGCGGGGTCCGGCTGCGGGTGACCTGTGCGGTCATCTCCGCGCCCTCCAGGGTGTTGATCACGGTGATCGCCAGATCGCGCGCCTCTTCCTCCGGGTAGCCGGACGCCAGGAGCTTCGCGGCGACCAGGTCCTGCCAGTCGGCGAAGGCCCGCGCGCAGGCCGCCTGTAGATCGGGGAGCCGGCCGACGGTCTCCAGGGCGGTGGCCGTCACCGGGCAGCCGTCGCGCCAGTCGGACGCCTCCAGGGCCTCCGCGAGCAGGCCGGTGACCGCCTCGACCGCTTCGGCCGGGTCCGGGCGGGCGGCGAGCCCCGCGCGCAGGAGCCCGGCGAACTCCTCGTTGCCGAAGTGGATCGCGGCCACCGCGAGCTCCTGCTTGCCGCCGGGGAAGAAGTGGTACAGCGAGCCCAGGGTGGCCTTCGCCTCGCGGACGAGCTGTTTGACCGGGGTGTTCTCGTACCCGCCGTGCTGCATGAGGCGGGAGGCGGTGCGGACCAGCCGCTCGCGCGTTCCCGGCTCTGTCGTCGTCCCTGTCGCTGCCATGGCCGGATCCTACCCGGAAAAGTGGATAGAGCGTTCGTTCTAGCTCATGCTACGGTCGTTCCGAGCGCTAGATAGAGCGTTCGTTCTAGTTTCTTCTTCCGGGGGAGAGCTCCGTGGAAAACACCAAGGTCACCGTCGTCGGTCTGGGTCCCATGGGCCGGGCCATGGCCGCCGCCTACCTCGACGCCGGCTACGAGGTCACCGTGTGGAACCGCAGTGCCGGCAAGGACGCCGACCTCGTCGCCCGCGGCGCGCGCAGCGCTGCGGACATCTCCGAGGCCGTCACCGCGAGCCCGCTGGTGGTGCTCAGCCTGATCGACGTGGAGGCGATGTACGCCGCGTTGGGCGACACCGACCTCGCCGGCCGCGTCATCGCCAACCTTTCCTCCGATCTCCCGGACAAGGCCCGTGCGGCTGCGCGATGGGCCGGGGAGCGCGGGGCCGCCTACCTCACCGGCGGGGTCAACGTGCCGCCCACCGGCATCGGCCGGGAAGGGTCCTCGATCTTCATCAGCGGCCCCCGCGAGGTCTACGACGAGCACCGCGCCGCGCTCGACCTGCTCGCCGCCACCGACTACCGCGGCGCCGACCCCGGCTACGCGCAGCTCTACTACCAGCTCAACATGATCCTCTTCTGGACCGCCTACACGGGCTGGTACCAGGCGGTCGCGGTGGCCCGCGCCAACGGCCTGACGGCGTCGGACATCCTGCCGTACGCGGGCTACACCGCCGACACCATGCGCGGCTTCTACACCGAGAGCGCCGCGCTCGTGGACGCCGATGACCACCGCGGCGAGGACCAGCGCCTGACGATGTGCGCGGCCAGCGTCGAGCACATCCTGCACACCGCGGCCGACTCGGGCGTGGACACCGCCATCCTGGCCGCGCACGCGGAGCTGTACCGCCGCGGGGTCGACGCGGGCTTCGGGGCCGAGAGCAGCTCGCGGCTGATCGGCCTGCTGGCCGCGACGGAGGGCTGAGGTGGGGCGCGCGGCGGCCGTTCCGGGCCGGCCGGCGCCTCAGAACAGCGGGAGCTGCCCCGGCACTTCGGGCAGCACGAAGCCGTCCAGCGTCGGTGCGGAGGCGCCGAGCACCACCTGGGCCCGGGATCCGGGGCAGGACACCAGCTCGCCGCGGGCGCCGGGCGGGTCGTGGCGGGCGATGCGGCCCGCGGTGACGGCGCAGTCGCGGCCGCAGGCGGGGCAGGACCGGCGGGGGGAGTGGGACATGCCGCCCAGTGTGCCCTGCCGCGCCGACATCGGTGCCGCGCCGACATCGGTCCCGCGCCGACATCGGTCCCGCGCCGCCCGGTCCCGCGCCGCCCGGTCCCGCGCCGCCCGGGCCCGCAGGCCCCGGGCGGCCGGGCCGGGCGCGGAGGGGGCTGCTCTCGCCCCCCGGGCGGCCGCGCTGCGGGCCTCGGCTACTTGTCGATGTCGCCGACCACGAAGAACAGCGAGCCCAGGATCGACACCATGTCCGCGACCAGTTGTCCCGGCAGCAGCACGGCCAGGGCCTGGATGTTGTTGTAGGAGGCGCTGCGCAGCTTCAGCCGGTAGGGGGTCTTCTCGCCCTTCGAGACCAGGTAGTAGCCGTTGATGCCCAGCGGGTTCTCGGTCCAGGCGTAGGTGTGCCCCTCGGGCGCCTTCAGGACCTTGGGCAGGCGCTGGTTGACCGGACCCGGCGGGAGGGCGTCCATCCGGTCCAGGCAGGCCACGGCGAGGTCGAGGGAGTTGTGGGTCTGCTCCAGCAGGCACTCGAAGCGGGCCAGGCAGTCGCCCTCGGTGCGGGTGACCACCTTCAGGACGTCCTGGAGGTCACCGTAGGCCAGGTACGGCTCGTCGCGGCGCAGGTCGAAGTCGACGCCGGAGGCGCGGGCGATCGGTCCGGAGACGCCGTACGCGTGCACCGCCTCGGCGGACAGCACCCCGACGCCGCGGGTACGACCGCGGAAGATCTCGTTCCCGTGGACCAGCTTGTCGTAGACGTCCATCCGGGTGCGGACGTCGGCGATCGCGGCGCGGGCCCGGCCGAGCCAGCCCGCGGGGAGGTCCTCCTTGAGGCCGCCCACGCGGTTGAACATGTAGTGCATGCGGCCGCCGGAGATCTCCTCCATGACGGCTTGGAGCTCCTCGCGCTCGCGGAACGCGTGGAAGATCGGGGTGATCCCGCCCAGTTCGAGCGGGTAGGAGCCGAGGAACATCAGGTGGTTCAGGACCCGGTTCAGCTCGGCCAGCAGGGTCCGCATCCACACGGCCCGCTCGGGGACCTCCATGCCGAGCATCCGCTCGACCGCCATGACCACGCCGAGCTCGTTGGAGAAGGCGGACAGCCAGTCGTGGCGGTTCGCGAGCATGACGATCTGCCGGTAGTCACGGGCCTCGAAGAGCTTCTCGGCGCCGCGGTGCATATAGCCGACCACCGGCTCGGCGCTGGCGATCCGCTCGCCGTCCAGGACGAGGCGCAGGCGCAGCACGCCGTGCGTGGAAGGGTGCTGGGGGCCGATGTTGAGCACCATGTCGGTGCTCTCCGCCGCTCCGCCGATGCCGACCGTGGTCTCCGTCATGCGGGCATTGTCTCAGCCGCGGGTGGTGGCGTGGTGACCAGGCCGGGCACGGTGGGCCCTGCCTGGCCGTCACGCCGTGACCCTAAGGTGGGGGGATGGATACGGGGACTGAGGGGGAGACGGGCGAGCCCGGCTGGGTCGGGCTGCCGGGTGGGCTGCTCACCCTGCGGCGGACGCTGCTCGTGGGCTGGACTGTCCTGTTGGCGGTGGCGACCGGGCTGCTGCTCGGCCTGCTGGTGGGCCCGGCGTGGGCGGCGGTCGGGGTGTTCTGGCTCGCCGTGGGGGCTTGGGGCTGGGTGCTCATCGGCCGCAACTGGAGGTCCTGGCGGTACGCGGAGCGCGCCGACGACCTGCTGATCAGCCGCGGAGTGCTGTGGCGGGAGCAGACCGTGGTCCCGTACGGCCGGATGCAGCTGGTCGAGGTCACCTCCGGCCCGCTGGAGCGGCGCTTCGGCCTGGCCTCCGTCCAGCTGCACACGGCGGCGGCGGCCAGCGACGCCCGGATCCCGGGGCTGGCGCCGGCCGAGGCGGAGCGGTTGCGCGACCGGCTCGCCGCCCTCGGCGAGGCAAGGTCGGCGGGCCTGTGAGCGCCGGTCGGCCCGGCCCCGTCGGCTCCCCTCCGGCGGGCTCCGCCGGGTCCGCACCCGGCGGGCCGGCGGGCGAGCGCCGGCTGCACCCCTTCACGCCGCTGCGCCGCGCCTGGGTGCCGATCGCCGCGACCGTCGGCGTCCTCGCCCAGCAGGGCGACCGGGCGGTGCGCTGGGTGGCGGACCTGTCCACCCTCCTGCGGCTGGTGACGCTGGTGGGCGTGGTCCTGACGTTCGGTGTGTACGGCTTCCTGAGCTGGTGGTTCACCCACTACGCGGTGACCGACACCGAACTGCGCATCCGCACCGGGCTGCTCTTCCGCCGCACCGCCCACATCCGGCTGGACCGGCTCCAGGCCGTGGACGTCACCCGCCCGCTGCTGGCCCGGCTGACCGGCGTCGCGAGCCTGCGTCTCGACGTGATCGGCGCCGAGGAGAAGGACCAGTTGGCCTTCCTCGGCGAGCGGGAGGCCGTCGCCCTGCGCGCCGAGCTCCTGGCCCGCGCCGCCGGCTTCGCGCCCGAGGAGGCCGTACGTCTCGGTGAGGCTCCGCAACGCGAACTGCTGCGGGTGACCCCGCGTGAGCTCGCCGTGTCGCTGGCGCTCAGCCTCGGCGTCTGGGCCGCACTCGCCGGCGGGATCGTGGCACCGTTCTTCGTGTGGTGGATCAGCTCCAGCCCGTGGGCGGCCGTCGTCACCCTGCTGCCGATGCTGGGCGGTGTCTGGGCGGCCACCGCCGGCCGCTTCCTCACCGAATACGACTGGCGGGTGGCCGAGTCCCCGGACGGGCTGCGCCTGGACCACGGGATGCTGGACCGGGCCCATGAGACGGTGCCGCCCGGGCGCGTGCAGACCGTACGGATCGTGGAGCCGCTGCTGTGGCGGCGCAGCGGCCGGGTCCGTGTGGAGCTCGCCGTGGCCGGGTCGAAGAACGACGTCCTGGTGCCGGTGGCCTCCCGGGCCGCCGCGTACGCCGTGATCGCCCGGGTCCTGCCCGGGGTGGACCTGGCGGGTCTGTCCTTCTCGGGCTCCCCGGACGCGGGGTCGCGCTGGGTGGTGCCGGTGTGGTGGAAGGGGTACGCCCTGGCGCTCTCCCCGGAGGTGTTCGCCGCCCGGCACGGCCGCCTGTGCCGGCGTACGGAGATCGTCCCGCACGCCAAGGTGCAGAGTGTCCGCTTCTCTCAGGGTCCGTGGGCCCGCGCCTGCGGCGTCGCCGACATCCATGTGGACACCGGAGCGAACGGTACGGTCACCGCCCGGCTCCGGTCGGCTTCCGAGGCCGCTCGGCTCCTGTACGACCAGGCGGCCCGCTCCCGTACCTCCCGGGCCCACGCCCGCCCGGACCGCTGGATGACGGGGGCCGGGCCGGACGCCTGAACCGCCGCTCGTCGCCACCGGACCCAAGTGTCAATGAATCCTTGACAAGTCGATCATGTCAAGGTTTCCTTGACGCATGTTGATTCCGCGACCGAAGGCCCCGCGCCAGGACCCCTTTCCCGCCACCGCGCTGATGGCCGCCGTGCTGCCCATCGTCGTCAGCCTGCCGGCCGTGACGACGATGCTCGGGGCCCGGTTCGCCGCCGCCACCGACGTCGTCCTGATGACGGCGGGCCTGGCGCTCATCGCCTGCACGGGTGCCCTGGCCGCCCGGTCGGCGGCGGCCCGCGCCGAGCGGGCGCGTCGCGACGAGGCCGTCCTCGACGCCCTCGAACCGCTGGCCGGACCGCGCCGATGAGCGAAGAACCGCTGCTCCGCCCGGAGGAGACGGACCGGATCCGGGAGGCGATCGCCGCAGCCGTCCTCGGCGCCCCCGACGGGCTGGCCGACTCGCTGGAGCACGACCCCCACGGGTACCTGCGCCTGGTGGACGCCTCCCGCGTCGGCGCCGAGGAGGCGAGCCGGCTGCTGCGCGAGGCCGTTCAGGGCGCCAGGGCCGCCGGTCACAGCTGGGACGCGGTGGGCCGCGTCCTCGGCGTGAGCCGCCAGGCCGCCCAGCAGCGCTTCGCGGGCAAGGGCGCGGTCGCGCACCCCACGCCGCCGGCCGGCTCCGGGCCGGACGGCCCGGAGCGCCGCACGCTCGGCGGGCTGTCCGCGTTCAACGAGATGGCCGCCCTGGAAGAGGCCGGCCGCGACGGCTGGCACATGGTGGGCTACGGCCCCTTCTTCCACGAGGTGGAGGCCTCCGGGCAGCCCTGGGAGCACTGCCGGATCACGCTCCCGTCCGCCGCGCGGCACCGGCGGATGGAGTCCGAAGGATGGATTCCGGTTGGTGCGGGGTGGTTTCCGTGGCGCTACTACAAGCGGCCGGTCGACCCCGGCAGCTGACCGCCCGCGGCGGGCCGACTGCCCCGGCCGGGCCGACTGCCCCGGCCGGGCCGACTGCCCGGGCCGGGCCGGGCGGCGGGCACGGCTACCCGGCCCCGCCGCCCGCGCGGACCAGGCCCGTCTCGTAGGCCAGGACCACCACCTGGACCCGGTCGCGCAGGCTCAGCTTGGTCAGGATGCGGCCCACGTGCGTCTTGACCGTCGCCTCCGACAGCACCAGCCGCGCCGCGATCTCGCCGTTCGACAGCCCCTGCGCCACCAGCAGCATGACCTCGCGTTCGCGCTCCGTCAGCCGCTCGATCTCCTTGTTCTCCGGCTCCTGCGCCGTCGTCGGCAGCATCGGCGCGAACCGGTCCAGCAGGCGCCGTGTCGTGGACGGGGCCACGACCGCGTCCCCGCTGTGCACCGAGCGGATGGCGCCCAGCAGTTCGGCCGGCGGCACGTCCTTCAGCATGAAGCCGCTCGCACCCGCCTTCAGGCCCGAGAAGGCGTACTCGTCCAGGTCGAAGGTGGTCAGGATGATCACCTTCGGGTGCTCCGCCGGCTCACAGATCCGCCGCGTCGCCTCGACGCCGTCGAGTCGCGGCATGCGGACGTCCATCAGCACCACGTCCACCTTCGTGGCCCGCAGCACCTCCAGTGCCTCCAGGCCGTCACCCGCCTCGGCGACGACCTCCATGTCCGGCTGGGCCGCGAGCACCATGCGGAAGCCGGTGCGCAGCAGGACCTGGTCGTCGACCAGCATCACTCGGATGGACATCAGTTACCTCGTCCTCGTCATCTCTTCTTCAGGGGCAGCAGTGCGCTGATCCGGAAGCCGCCACCGGGCCGCGGCCCCGCGTCCAGGGTTCCGCCGACCATACCGATCCGCTCGCGCATGCCGATCAGCCCGTGCCCGGCGCCGTCCGCGCCGCCGTCCTCGTACAGCTCGTGGGCCGCGCCGCGGCCGTCGTCCTCGACGAGCAGGCCGAGCCCGTCGTCGAAGTAGACCAGCCGGACGCTGGCCTTCGCGTCGGGTCCGCCGTGCTTGCGGGTGTTGGTCAGGGCTTCCTGCACGATCCGGTACGCCGTCAGTTCGACGCCGCTGGGCAGCGGCCGCGGGGCGCCCTCGACCGCGAAGTCCACCGTGAGCCCGGCCGCCCGCACCTGCTCGACCAGGACCTCGATCTGCTCCACGTCCGGCTGCGGCACGTAGTCCTCGGACTCCTGCGGCTCGCCGGTGCGCAGGACGCCGAGCAGCCGGCGCATCTCGGCCAGGGCCTGCCGGCCGGTGCCGGAGATGGTCTGGAGGGCCTCCTTGGCCTGCTCGGGAGCCACGTCCATGACGTAGGCGGCACCGTCCGCTTGGACCACCATCACCGAGACGTTGTGCGCGACGACATCGTGCAGTTCGCGGGCGATCCGGGCGCGCTCGGCGGCCACGGCCACCTTGGACTGCGCCTCGCGCTCCTTCTCCAGCCGCTGGTTGCGCTCGACCAGCTGGGCGTAATAGGCCCGCCGGGTGCGCAGCGAGTCGCCCAGCACCCAGGCCAGGACGAACGGGACGATCATGAAGATGGCGAAGAGGAGGTTGTCG
Source organism: Streptomyces sp. NPDC058880 (assembly GCF_042742535.1). Lineage (NCBI taxonomy): Bacteria > Bacillati > Actinomycetota > Actinomycetes > Kitasatosporales > Streptomycetaceae > Streptomyces > Streptomyces sp. NPDC058880. The sequence goes on along the minus strand of NZ_JBHYMC010000002.1, from coordinate 1,524 downwards.
ACGTCGTTGGCGCCCTTGTCCACGCCGTACCGCAGGAAGTAGAGCGGCGCGGCCACCAGCCCCCAGCCCAGCGCCGTGCGCGAGACCCAGCGCGGGACCTCGCTCGCCGCCACCGTGTAGAGGATCACGAACATGGCGATGTCGTAGAACCCCGCGACGATCCCCACGACCAGCTGGAGCAGGCCCGCCCCGAGGGTGAGCCAGAACATCGCCTGCGTCCACCTGCGGCGCAGAGCCAGGGCCGTGCTCAGCGCGATCACCACCGGCACGGCGGTGATCTTCAGGGTCCGGCTGATGTCGGGCTCGCCCGTGACGTTCAGCATCGAGACCCCGAAGAAGAGCACAGCCCAGAAGCTGTCGACGCCCGTCGGGTGTCTGCGGAGGAAGTCGTAGAGGCGCTGCACGTAACCCAGCGTAGGGAACGGTGATAGGTGCTGGAGTCAACCAGAGGTCCGAACCTGACAGCGGGGGCGTACTCCCCAAGGTGGAGGGTGCGCATAGCCTTCGGTGATGAGCACTCCTGGTGAACCCGCAGCGTCGGTCCGGTGGCGCAGCGCGATGGAGGCCGCGCTCTATGGTCCCGGCGGTTTCTACGTCCGCCCCGCCGGACCCGGCCCGGCCGGCCACTTCCGGACCTCCGTGCACGCCTCCCCGCTGTACGCGGGCGCCGTGGCCCGGTTGCTGCGATGGGTGGATGCGGAGCTCGGCCACCCGCGGGAGCTCGACCTCGTCGACGTGGGGGCCGGGCGGGCCGAGCTGCTGACCGGCGTGCTCGCCGCGCTGGACCCGGAGACGGCGGCCCGCGTGCGCCCGTACGCGGTGGAGCGCGCGGAGCGGCCCGAGGGGCTCGACGCGCGGATCCGCTGGACCGGCGAGGTGCCCCGGGGGGTGACCGGGCTGCTCTTCGCCAACGAATGGCTGGACAACGTCCCGCTCGACGTCGCCGAGGACGGGCACTACGTCCTGGTCGCGCCGGACGGCACGGAGAGCCGGGGCGGTCCGCTGGAGGACGCCGACCGGGCCTGGCTGGCGCGGTGGTGGCCGGGCGGCGGCCGGGTGGAGATCGGCCGCCCGCGCGACGAGGCCTGGGCGGCGGCCACCGGGAAGCTGGAGCGGGGCCTGGCGGTGGCGGTGGACTACGCCCACACCCGGCGGGCGAGGCCCCCGTTCGGCACCCTGACGGGCTTCCGGGGAGGCCGGGAGGTCGCACCGGTTCCGGACGGCGGCTGCGACATCACCGCCCACGTGGCGCTGGACGCCTGCGCCGGACCGGGAGCGGTCCTGCTGACCCAGCGCGAGGCCCTGACCGCCCTCGGGGTCTCGGGCGCCCGGCCCCCGCTGGCCCTGGCCTCCTCCGACCCGGCGGCCTACGTACGGGCCCTGGCCTCGGCCGGTGAGGCGGCGGAGCTCACCTCCCGGTCCGGCCTGGGCGCTTTCGGCTGGCTGGTCCAGCCGGTGGCGGTGCGGGCGTGGCCCGCACCGGACTGACCGGCCCACGCCGAAGGGGCGCGATCCCCGCGGGAT